>JAYUXS010000116.1:0-2008 GCA_043752845.1 Lysobacterales bacterium
TTCCTTCGTGCCAAAGCCGATTGTGTGATCCACGCGGAACTGTTTTTTGATCCACAGACGCACACCGAACGCGGTATCGCGATCGCCACCGTGATTCACGGACTGAAACGCGCCTGCAACGATGCCCACGCCGAGCTCGGCATCAGCGCTGGTTTGATCCTGTGCTTCCTGCGCCACCTCAGCGAGGACGACGCCGTCGCCACCCTGGCGGCGGCGCAACCACATCTGGAAGACATCGTCGGTGTCGGGCTTGACTCTTCCGAAGTCGGCCATCCTCCCGAAAAATTTGCACGCGTGTTCGCGCAGGCGCGGGCGCTCGGTCTGCGCGTGGTAGCGCACGCCGGTGAGGAAGGGCCGCCGGAATACGTCTGGAGTGCGCTTGATGTGCTCAAGGTCGAACGCATCGACCACGGCGTGCAGTCGATCCGCGACGAAGCATTGATGCAGCGCCTGATCGACACGCGCATGCCGCTGACTGTCTGCCCTCTCTCGAATCTGAAGTTGTGCGTTTACAAGTCACTGACCGAACACAGTCTCAAGCGCATGCTCGATTCCGGTGTGTGCGTGACCATCAATTCCGACGACCCGGCCTACTTCGGCGGGTACATCAATGAGAATTACCTCGAAACCGCCGAAGCCCTCGCGCTGACGCTTGATGACGTAAAACAACTCGCATTGAACTCGGTGGAAGCGAGTTTCGTCGATGCCGAGACAAAGCGGAATTATCGCGCGCAGATCCTCGCGCATCACGAAAAGGCGAACTGACATGGCCGGCGGAAAGCTCACCACCCACGTACTCGACATCGCGCACGGAAAACCCGGTGCGGGCATCGCCATCGCGCTGTACCGGATGAGCGACTACGAACGCAAATTCATTGCCGGCCACACCACCAATGCCGAGGGTCGTTGTGATCAACCGCTGCTTGAGGGCGCGACGTTCAAGGCTGGCGTCTACGAAATCGATTTCGCGATCGGCGACTACTTCGCGCGCAGCGGCATGAAATTGCCCGAGCCGCGCTTCATCGACGTGGTCACTTTGCGCGTCGGCGTCAGCGACGCGAAGTCGCATTACCACGTACCGTTGCTGGCGTCGGCCTACGGCTACAGCACCTATCGCGGCAGCTGAGCCTCGTTGTGATCGACTTCTGGATCGAGGCAACGGCATTCCTGTTGCGCTGGCTGCACGTGGTTGCGGCGATCGCATGGATCGGCGAGTCATTCTATTTCGTCGCGCTCGATCGTGGCTTGAAGCCAGCAAAGTCGGTGCTTCCCGGTCTGCATGGCGAGTCATGGTCGGTGCACGGTGGCGGCTTCTATCTGAAGCAGAAGTTTTTGCCGGCACCCGCCGAACTGCCGGCGGAATTGCACTGGTCGAAGTGGAAGTCCTACGTCACGTGGCTGTCGGGCTTCGCCCTGTTGGCGATCACCTATCTGCTGTCGCCGAATCTGTACCTGATCGATCGCGGTGTCGCTGACCTGAGTCCAATTGCTGCGATTTCTGCGGCCTTGGCCTTCCTCGCGCTGACCTGGTTCCTGTACGACCTGATGTGCCACGTTGTCGGCTTTCGCGATCGCCTGCTCGGGTTGCTGGTTGCGCTGATGACGCTGGCGCTGTGCTTCATCGCCACCCATCTTTTCGCCGGACGCGCGGCCTTCCTGCTGGTCGGTGGCGCGCTCGCGACAATCATGTCGGCGAACGTGTTTTTCGTGATCATTCCCGGACAAAAACGCATGGTCGCGGCACTCGCGGCGGGGGAGACGCCGAACCCGATCGATGGCCAGCGCGGCAAGCAGCGCTCGGTGCACAACACCTATTTCACGCTGCCGGTGGTGTTCGCGATGCTGTCCACGCATTACGGCACCGCCTATGCGAGCGACTACAACTGGCTGGTGCTCGCAGTCGCGATGGCCGCGGCAGCGATGATCCGCCAGTTCTTCGTGCTCTGGCACAGCGGCGAACGTGCCTGGCGCCTGCTGACCGCGGGCGCGCTGGTGTTGCTCGGACTGC
>JAYUXS010000117.1:0-11086 GCA_043752845.1 Lysobacterales bacterium
ACGTCGGCGAGCGCTTCGGCAGCATCGCGTTCCGACACAAGGCCCAAGCGCGTCATCAGCGAGATGAAATCGCCTTCCGGATTTTCCTCGTGCAGGCGCCTGGCGCGGCCAAGATCCGCCTCCTTGAGTCGCCCGCGCGCGATCAACTGTGCACTGATGCGCTCGTCGAAGCTCAGCTCGACGGCAGCGGGTGCTTCGGCGATCGGGGTATCGGTATCAGTATCGGTCATGGCGAACTCGGGGGCGGTGACTGCGTTGGACCATCCTGACCGGGCAAGGGTTCCGGCTCAAGCGGCATCGCGTCGCGCACCTGCTCGATGAATTGGCGGTTGAAAATCGCCCAGACAATCACGGCGCCAAGCGTCGGCAGCACCAGACGGCTGAACTGGAAGAACAGCGCGATGAATTCGAGGTTCACGCCATGCGTCTCGGCCAGCTGCAGGCCGGCCGGACCAAGATCGATGAACAAGATCTTGCCGACATCGATCACGGTCGAAAACACATGCGCCGGAATCAGCAACATCCATCCGATCAGGCAATAGACCAGCCGTCGCGCAAAGCTGCGCTCATCATTCGGCGTGGCCAGGATGAGCCCCCACAACACCGCCAAGCCGTAGGTGTAGAGCAGCACATTGACGTCCGCGATCGCGGCCGGAATCTGGCCGGGTGCCAATTCCATGCCCGGCGGTGGTGGCACCAGGGCGGTGATTTCGAAGTGGTGAAAGTTCTGTCGCCATGAATGCACGACACCGGGCAACCAGGCGTCGATCACCCAGTGACTCAGCCGGGACACCGGCCAGGTAACGACGCTGCGCAGGAAGAACCAGAGGAAGAACCCGAGCGGCATCCACAGAAAACACAGGGCAAAAAACATGCGCAGCGACACCGGCTGCGGTGCCTCAATTTGCTGTGCATCAGTGTTGTTCGACGTGGCGACTTCAATAGTCATGGCTCAACCCAGCCAAACGCGCGCATTGCGGAACATGCGCAACCACGGCGAGGCCTCATTGAAACCGCGCGGCGCGTAACTCATCTGCACTGACCGGTGCACGCGCTCGGGATGCGGCATCAGGATGGTGACGCGGCCATCGGGAATCGTGAAGGCCGTGGCACCGGCCGGCGAGCCGTTTGGATTGGCCGGATAGTTTTCCGTCGCGAGCCCCCGTGCATCGACAAAACGCATCGCTGCGATCGCCTGTGCGGCGTGTGCGGGCGTGTCGAATTGGGCGCGGCCTTCGCCATGCGCGACCGAGATCGGCGCGCGCGTGCCGACCATGCCGGCGAACAGTATCGAAGGCGACTCCATCACCTCAACCAGACTGGCGCGACCTTCGAACTGCTCGGAACGATTGCGCAGGAAACGCGGCCAGTGCTCCGCGCCGGGCACCAGATCCTTGATCGACGCGAACATCTGGCAGCCATTGCAGACGCCGAGCGCGAACTTGCGCCGATCGGCAAAGAAGTTCGCGAACTGCTCGGCCAGATCGCCGTGGTAGCGAATCGACGCGGCCCAGCCGCGCCCGGCACCGAGCACATCGCCATAGCTGAAACCGCCACAGGCAGCGAGGCCCTGATAGTTCGCGAGCCGGTCGCGGCCTTCGATCAGGTCAGTCATGTGCACATCGAAGCAGTCGAAACCGGCGCGCGTGAATGCCGCCGCCATTTCGACTTCGGAATTGACGCCCTGTTCGCGCAACACGGCGAGCTTCGGACGCGCACCGGTATTGATGAACGGTGCGGCGATATCCAGGGCCGAATCGAACGGCATGGCCGCGCTCAGCGCATGCCGGCCTGCGAGTACCGACTCGCGCTCGGCATCGGCGCAAGCCGGATCGTCGCGCCGCGACTGCATCGCATGGCTGACCGAATGCCAGATCGCGAGCAAGTCGACCAAGGCATGTTCGGCGACGATCGCGCCGCCGTGGCGGATCGCGATCCGCAATTCCGGGCGTGGCGTCGCAAAGACCCGCGCGATCGACGACAAACCGTGCGCCGCCAGCACCGCTTCGAAACACGCGCGATCGCGCTCGCCCACCTGCACGAACACGCCGAGTTCTTCGTTGAACAAGTCGGCGACGACGTCGCTCTGCACATCAATGTCGAGACCGCTGCGGGTCGCGAACGCCATCTCGCACAAGGCTGCATAGGTGCCGCCGTCGGAACGGTCGTGCCAGGCGAGCAGCAGCGGTCGCAGTTCGGCGAGCGCATTGAAGAAGCGCCGGAACAGCGCTGCGTCATCGAGATCAGGCGCGCTGTCGCCGAGCTGATTGAAACACTGCGCGAGGATAGAACCGCCAAGACGCTGCTTGCCGCCCGCGAGATCGAGCAGCCAGACGCTGCTGGCACCGACATCGTCGCGCAGTTGCGGCGTCAGCGCGCCACGCACGTCGGCGACACGCGCGAACGCGGAAACGATCAGCGAAACCGGCGACACCACGCTGAGTTCGACGTCACCGGACTGGGCGTCACCGGTATGGAAACGCGCCTGCATCGACAATGAGTCCTTGCCGACCGGAATCGACAGCGACAGCGTCGGGCACAACTCCAGACCGACCGCCTTGACCGCATCGAACAGGGCGGCGTCTTCGCCCGGATGACCGGCCGCGGCCATCCAGTTCGCCGACAGCTTGATGTCTGAAAGCGCGGCAATCGGCGCCGACAGGAGATTCGTCAGCGCTTCGCCGACCGCCATGCGCGCCGAAGCCGCGGCATTAATCAAGGCCAGCGGCGTGCGCTCGCCAATCGCAAACGCTTCGCCGCCGTAGCCGGTGAAGTCGAGCAAGGTGAGTGCCGCGTCCGCGACCGGGATCTGATACGGCCCGACCATCGCGTCGCGTGCGCAGAGGCCACCGACCGAGCGGTCACCGATCGTCACCAGGAAGCTCTTGCTGGCCACACTCGGATGCGAAAGAACGCGGCGCACGGCTTCATCGAGTGTGATCTGCGAGCGATCGAACGCCACCAGTCGCGGCGCGATGCGATGCGTGTCGCGAAACATCTTCGGGGCCTTGCCGAACAGCACATCCAGCGGCAAATCGATCGGTGCCGCGCCGAGCAGGTCGTCGCGCACCGCCAAATGGCGGTTAGCCGTGGCCTGCCCCACGACCGCGTAGATGCAGCGCTCGCGCCGGCAGATCGCTTCGAATTCGGCGAGTCGATCCGGACGCACGCCAAGCACATAGCGCTCCTGGGCTTCGTTGCACCAGATCTGCATCGGGCTCATGCCCGGTTCGTCATTCGGGATCTTGCGCAAGTCGATCACGCCGCCGACGCTGGAATCGTTGAGCAATTCCGGAATCGCGTTTGACAGGCCACCGGCGCCGACGTCGTGGATGCTGACCAGCGGATTGCGCGCGCCGAGCGACCAGCAGCGATCGATCACTTCCTGGCAGCGCCGTTCCATTTCCGGGTTGTCGCGTTGCACCGAGGCGAAATCGACGGCTTCGCTCGAGGTGCCCGAGGCGACCGAGGAAGCGGCACCGCCGCCGAGTCCGATCAGCATCGCCGGACCACCGAGCACGATGATGGCGTCGCCGTCCTGCAGCGTGCCCTTCTCGACGTGGCTGGCCTTGATGCTGGCCAAACCGCCGGCGAGCATGATCGGCTTGTCGTAGCCGCGGGTCAGGGTGGCACTTTCCGGGTGTTCGAAGCTGCGGAAATAGCCGAGCAAGGCCGGCCGACCGAACTCGTTATTGAAGGCGGCACTGCCGAGTGGCCCGTCGCGCATGATCTCGAAGGCGCTGGCCATGCGCGGCGGCGTCACGCGTGCCTGTTCCCAGGGCGCGGGCGCGCCGGGGATGCGCAGATGCGACACCGTGAACCCGGTCAGTCCGGCTTTGGGCTTGGCGCCACGGCCGGTCGCGCCCTCGTCACGGATCTCACCGCCAGCCCCGGTACTGGCGCCGGGAAATGGCGAGATCGCAGTCGGGTGGTTGTGGGTTTCACACTTGATCGCGAACGCGGTGTCCTCACGCAGCGCCTGCCAGCGCCGCGAGTCCGGATCGGCCTGCATGCGCTCGGCCATGCCATTGGCGATGACGGCAGCGTTGTCATGATAAGCGGACAAGGTGCCGGTGGGCGTCGTCGCATGCGTGTGCTTGATCATCGCGAACAGCGACTGCGCCTGATCGGCGCCGTCGATGCGCCACTGCGCGTTGAAAATCTTGTGCCGGCAATGCTCGGAATTGGCCTGCGCGAACATCATCAGTTCGGCGTCGGTCGGGTCGCGCCCGAGGCGGGCGTAGGCCACTGCCAAATAGTCGATTTCGTCGGCGCTGAGCGCGAGGCCGAGTTCGGCATTGGCCGCGATCAACGCCGCCTGCGCATCACCCGCCAGCGCCACGCGCCCCAGCGCACGCGCGCTTTCGTGCCGGAACAAGGCACTGATGGCTTCAGCACTGCGAAATACCGATTGCGTCATCGGGTCATGCAGTTCGCGCAGCACCCGTGCCTGCGCCGCGTCCGTCAGTACAGCGAAACCCACGATGCGATAGCGCATGCCGCGCTCCACCCGATCCAGCGGCAGATTCGCGCCGCACATGATTTCGGTCGCCTTGCTCGCCCACGGCGAAATCGTGCCGAGCCGCGGCAACACCACCACCGTATCGGCATCGAACGCCGCAGCCACAGCGGTCGCGTCCAGCAACTCGCAATAGCGCTGCATTTGCGCCGGATCACCGCCGTCGATCGCGAACAAGACGCGGGCGTCAGCCAGTTGCAGCGCATGGCTGCTCGTCGCGAGCGCCTGCGTGAGCCGATCGCAACGGAACGATGACCATGTCTCGCGACCGTCAAGCAGCATCATCTGTGGCCGGAAAAAAGGGCGGGAAGGATAGCCGATCAGGCGAATGGACCGGATTCGGGCCGGCGGTCAAAAAAATGACGCCGCCCGGAGGCGGCGTCAGCAGGCCTGTGGTCCAGGATTGCTTGTTCAGAGATGAATTACTTGGAAGCCGTGGCATTGATCGCGACGAGGCGCTCGAGCATCTGCGCCGGCGCGATATAGCCGCCGATCTGCGAACCATCGGCAGCCACAATCATCGGCGTGCCGGAGACGCCCACCTTCTGACCCAGCGCGAAATCGTCGGCGATCGGGTTGTCGCAGGTTTTCTTTTCCTGCTCCACGCCGTTCTTGGCTTCGGTAAACGCCTTGTTCTTGTCGGCCGAGCACCACACGGTGATGGCCTTGTCGAACGACGGCGTGTTCGGGCCTGAGCGCGGGAAGAAAAGATAATCAATGGTGATGCCGAGGCTGTTGTATTCGGCGATTTGCTGATGCAGCTTGCGGCAATAGCCACAGTCAATATCGGTGAAGATGACGACGCGATGTTTTTCGTTCTTGGCCGGGAACGAGATCATGCGGTCTTTCGGAACACCGGCGAGCGCCGCCTTGCGCATCGTCGATTTCTTTTCTTCGGTGAGGTCACGCTTCATCGCGACGTCATAAACCATGCCCTGCACCAGATATTTGCCGTCGTTGCTGATGTAAAGCACCTGGCCCGCCAGTACGACTTCGTGGAAACCCGGCAACTTCGATACCGTGATCGAGTCGATCTGCGCGCTCGGCACCAGTGACTTCACGGCTTCACGCACCTTGGCCTCACTGGCCGCGTCGGCATGAACCGTGGCACTGGCGGCAAGCGTCAGGGAGAACAACATACGCTTCAACATCGGGGGTATTCCTTTTGGCGGGGACGCCTTGTGAATGGGACGCCGTCTCTCGCGGCACCGACCGAAAGACCGGGACCAGGGCGAAAAGTTCACAGCGCGGGCGCTCATTGTTGCAGACGACGCGGCGCAGGCCAATTGGCCGTCGCTGCGCGCGTCTCGCGATATGCGACTCGTCTGGCTATCGTTGCGGCATGCATTTCGTCGCGCACGCATGAACCCGTTCGAGAGCGGTACCGGCATCGTGGTTTATCGCGCGAGCCGGCTGGAGGCTCTGCTCACGCCGCTGGAGACCTTGTTGGCGCAGTTTCCGCCGCAGGAACTGCTGGCGCCGCAAATCGTGCTCGCAGCGCATCCGGGCATCCGCCGCTGGCTGCGGCAGGCGCTGGCGCGCAAGCGGGGAACCGGCGGCATCGTCGCCAATCTTGAAGTTCAGTTGCCTAGCGCATGGCTCGACGTCCAGACGCGTTCGCTACTCGGCGTTTCCGCAGTGTCACTGGCGCCCTACCGGCGTGAGGCCCTGCGCTGGCGACTGTATGAACTGCTGCCGCAAAGCCGCCAGCCCGAGATCCTCGCCTATCTCGATGGTGCCGACGCGACGCGTCGCTTCCAGTTCGCCGATCACCTTGCTGCGCTGTACACGCGTTACATGGTCTATCGGCCGGACTGGCTGGCGCGCTGGCAGCGCGGCGATTTCGCGGTGCCGCGCGCGAACTTCATCGCACCGCTCTGGCAAAAGCTGCGCCGCGATATCGGCAGTGCGCACCGCGGCGAATTGCTGCTGCAGCTGACGCAGCGCCTGGAGGCGGCCAGCACAGCGGAGACCTCAGAACCGTTACACGTCTTCGGCCTGAGCCATCTCGCACCGATCGAACTGGACGTGCTGCGCGCGCAGGCCCGGCATCGTCTCGTGGTCCTGTATCTGCCAGACCCTTGCGTCGAGTTCTGGGCCGGCATCGGCAACGAGCGGACCCGTCTTGAGCAGTTGCTGCAACTCGACACCGAAAGCGAGAACGGTGACGCACTGGAACGCGAGCTTCTCGGTCTAGAGCATCCATTGCTAGCCGCCTGGGGACGCCTCGGCCAGCATTTTGGACTCAGTCTCAATGCCGGCGAAGGGCGCGTGATCTCGGAAACGCGACATGGGCTCGACCACGACGCCGCGATGGAAACCGACAGCGTGCTGCACGCGCTGCAGCAGAGCATTCGCAGCCAACGCCCGGCCTTCGTCGACGCCCGATTGTCGCCGTCCAAGAAAAACCGCAACGACGTATCGCTGCGCGTGCACGGCTGCCATACACGCCTGCGCGAGCTCGAGGTGCTGCGTGACGCGATGCTGGACGCGTTGCGCCGCGATCCCGGCCTGCATCCATCGCAGATGATCGTGATGTCGCCGAACATCGGCGAGTACGCGGCGCTGGTTCCGGCGGTGTTCGGAGCGCCGGTGGCGTTCAATTCGACCCTGCCCTACCACCTTGCGGATTTGCCGACGCGCGCCACGCATCGCGTCTTCGACGCGTTTGCAGCGCTATTGGCCCTGCCGCTGGCGCGCATCAGTGCACCGCAAGTGCTGGATCTGTTGCAGGTTCCCGCGATTGCGCGCGCGCTCAGCCTTGATGACGGGGGGATTGAGCAACTGCGTCTGTGGCTTGGCGCAGCGCGCGTGGTTTGGGGGCTCGATGCCGGCACGCGCGAACACTTCGGTCTGCGCGGCTATTTCGAGCACAGTTTCGCTTGGGGCATGGACCGGCTGCTCGCGGGTTACGTCTATGGCGACGACGCGATCGCCGCCGGCACGATGGATGCCGCTGCCGCACAGGTCGACAGCTGGCCGGTGGCGCAGGTGGCCGGCTTGAATGCCGCAGCGTTGGGCTCGCTCGACCGACTGCTGTGCGAATGCGACGCGATCGCCCGCTTCGCCACCGAACCGCGACCTTTGTCCGCTTGGTGCGAGCAGTTGCACGGACTTGTCGCGCGGCTGTTCCGAGCCGATGCGAAGGACGCCAGCGAAATCGATGCCATCAGCACCGTGACGCGAATGATCGAGGCCGTGCGCAGTAGCGCAACGGCCGGCGCCGTCGATCCGGTATTGCCGTTCGCCCTGCTGCGCGATCTGGTGCAGGAGCAACTCGATGCCGTGCCCGAACGCCAGGCGTTTCTGCTTGGCGCGGCGACGTTTTGCGGGATGGTGCCGCAACGTTCGATCCCGTTTCGCTTCATCGCCGTGCTCGGTCTCAACGATGGCGAATTTCCGCGCGCAGCGAGCGGCGGCGGCATTGACCTGATGGCGATCACACCGCGCCTCGGCGACCGCGATGTGCGCAACGACGATCGCTACCTGTTTCTGGAAACGCTCATGGCCGCCCGCGAGCAGCTGCATCTCAGCTATTTGTCCGAGAGCGTGCGCGACGGCAAGCCGATGAATCCGGCGGCACCGCTGGCGGAACTGCTCGCGTTTCTGGAGGCGCGCGCAACCGTTGCCGATCGCGACGCGAAGACGCCAGCGCAACGTCCGTGGCTGGTTCGACACGCCTTGCAACCGTTCGATCCGCGCTACTTCTCGGCGGATCCGCAGTCGCCGTACTACACCTATCAACCGGCCTTTGCGGTGACGCCGACGAATGCGACGCCGCCTGTTTCGCGATTTGTCCGCCGCGCCAGCGCAACGCCATCGATCGAGCTGACGCAAGTACCTGTCGCCCTGCACAGCGTGCTCGCCTATTTCAAGGATCCGGCGCGCAGCCTGTTGCGTGCGCAACTCAAGCTCAGCCTAGATGCGCTCGACGTTGATGGCATCAGCGACAGCGAACCCTTGCAGGCCAAGCTGCCCAAGCTCGAGCGCGTGCCGCGCGCCCTGGTACTGGATGCGCTCGCACGCGGCGTGTTCGACGTCGCCGATGAGGCCGCCACGGCCTTGCGTCTGTCGGGCAGCCTGCCGCCGGGCGCACTCGCCGAGATCGCCTATGCCGAGGCCCGCGACAGCGCCCGCGCCATCCTGCAATCCTTGCAGAGTGACCCCCTGTTTGCCGGAGGCTTGCGCGCAGCGAGCACACTCGCGCTGGATCTGGAAGTCGGCGCTGTGCGCCTGACTGGACAACTCGAACGCGTGCATCGCATCGCTGGGCAATGGGTTTTGCTCGAGGTGTTTCCGGACAAGGCCGAGTCCGACTTCACGTTCAAGGAACGTCTGCCCTTGTTCATCGAGTGGGCGCTGCTGCTGCGCTTGCTGCCGGACGCGGACTGTGCGCTGCGCGTACTGTGCAAGGGCGCGAAGACGCCGTGGCTGGATCGCCTGCGCGCGATGCCGAGGGCGGCGCTGGATCACGGACTCGTGCAGTTGCTCGCGTTTTGGTCGCAGGCGCAATCGCGGCCCAGCTGGTATTTCCCGGCCACCAGTTGGGCCATCGCCAAGGCCGACCCGGAGAAGCAGCGCAAGTCTGCCAGTGACGCCTGGTACTGGTTCGACGGCACGCGCGGCGAATCGGTGCATGCGCCGGGCTACGCCGCATGGCTGGCGCGCGGCGCGGCATTGTTCGATGAGCGCAGCGAAGACTGGCCGGAGTTGGTGGCGAATGCCCTGCATCTGGCGCAGGCGATCGGCGCGGAGCGCGCGTCATGACCGAACCGGGCAGCATGGCGCGCAATTGGCGGACGCTCGGCCTCGATGCATCGGTCGCGCAACATCGTCGCACGCTGATCGAAGCGAGTGCCGGCACTGGAAAAACCTGGACGATCTCGGTGCTGTATCTGCGCCTGTTGCTGGAAAGTGGTCGCCGCGCGCGCGAGATCGTGGTGACCACCTTCACCGACGCCGCCAGCCAGGAGCTGCGCGAGCGCATTCGCAGCCGTCTGACCTGGGCGCTGCACGAAGCTGGGAGTGCGCGCGACGCGCTCGTCGAAGACAGCGAAATGGCCGTGCGCCAATGGCTGCACGAGCGCTGGCAAACGCTGCCGGTACAACGCGATGTCGTCAGCCTGAAGTTGGCGCTGTCCGAACTTGACCTCGCACCGATCGGCACCATGCACGCGCTCTGCCTGAAGATTCTCGGCGACGCGCCGTTCGCCGCCGGCACCGGATTCCGCGTCGGCGAAATGATCAGCACCGATGCGCTGAGTGAGGAACTCGGCGCCGATCTGATCCGCGCACTGGCGCATCGATCCGCGGACGACGACGAGCAGCGCGCGGCCGTGGCCGCGTTGTTGCGTATGTCGCCAAAAGATCGGGCGAACATCTTGCGCGCCTTGCTCACCGACGGCGTGACGCTGCGCGCGGCGACCACGACCAGCAGTGACTTGCTCGACGATGCGGCGCGCTGGGCCGAGCGCCTGCGCGAACTGGCGGCGGCCGACCTCTACAACTACAAGCGCAGCAAGATCGCCAACCAGTTGCTGAATCTCGCCGTGTTTCTCGACACACGCGATGCCCTCGGCGACTACAAGAACAACGACGCGCTCGCCAATCCTGCGGACCTGGAAAAATCTGTTCGCGCGGACTGCATCGCCCTGTTGCTGAACGATCCGACGTACCACCGTGCCGTCGAACTCATGACGAGGCTGGACAATCGTGATCGTGCCGCGCAATCGCGCGTGTTGCTCGCACTCGCAACCGACGTGCGCGTCTGGCGCGAGACACGATTGAACGAGCGCCAACAACTGAGTTTTGATGGCCTGATCGGCGCCGTGCATGATGCGATGACACGACCGCGCACGGGCGGCGTCGCGTTGGCTGATCGGCTGTATGCGACCTGGCCGGTCGCCCTGATCGACGAATTCCAGGACACCGACAGTCGTCAATACACGATCTTCGACCAGATCTATCGCGATGCCGACGGCGATGCCCGCGGCCAGCTGATCCTGATCGGTGATCCCAAGCAGGCGATCTACCGTTTTCGTGGCGGCGATATTCATGCCTATCTGCGTGCCGCCGCAGCCAGCACGCAAAGCATGCGCCTCGGTGTGAACTACCGTTCGGTGACGTCGCTGGTCGAGGCGGTGAATGATTTCTACGGCGCCTGTGGCGATGGCTTTGCTGCGGCGCATGAACGCATTCGCTACAGCGCGATGACCGCGGCCGGTCACGCCGATCGCGAGCAGCTGCACTTGCGTGGCGCGCGCGTCGAGCGTCCGTTGATCCTGCACGACCTCGCAGCCTTCGACGAAGCAGCGGCACTTGAGGCTTGCGCGAATCTGGTCGCGCGCTATCTGCAACCGGGCTACGCCGCGCTTGGCGACACACCACTGCAGCCGGGCGATATCACCGTGCTTTTGCCCGCCAACCACCAGATCGCCGCGATGCGGCGCTTGCTCGCACTGCGCCGTGTGCCCTGCGTCGGCGCCGGGCGCGCTTCGGTGTTCGAGAGTGAGGCCGCCACCCAGTTGCGGGTCGTGCTCTATGCCATCGCGAATCATCGCGATGCGC
>JAYUXS010000118.1:0-2000 GCA_043752845.1 Lysobacterales bacterium
GCAGCAGCGGCGTCGGTCGTTGCAGCAGCGGCTTCAGAAGCAGCGGCGGCCGATGCGTCAGCAGCGGTGGCGGCAGCGTCAGCAGCCTGTTCGGCAGCCTGCGTGGCTTCAGTAGCAGCAGCGGCGGCCGTGTCGGCGGTCTGCTGGGTGTCACCGCCGCAGGCGGCGAGGGCAGCGGCGAGGGCAGCGATCAGAGCGAGCTTGTTCAGTTGCATTGTTCAATCTCCAAGGAGGTAAGGTGGAAAACACGACCTTCTGACGCCGTACGGCTGGCCTGCCGAACGGACGCGAATGTATTCAAGGCCGAACTCCGATATTACATGAGTTCAATCGCGATCGCGGTAGCCTCGCCACCGCCGATACAGATGCCCGCGATGCCCTTTTTAAGGCCACGCGCGCGCAGCGCATGAATCAGCGTGACGACAATACGCGCGCCGCTGGCACCGATCGGATGGCCGAGTGCGCAGGCGCCGCCGTTGACGTTGATCTTGTCGTGCGGAATCGACAATTCGGTCATCGCGGCCATGGTCACGACGGCGAATGCTTCGTTGACCTCGAACAGATCGACATCACTCACCGACCAGCCGATCTGCTTCAACAATTTTGCGATCGCCGGCGCCGGCGCCGTGGTGAACCAGTTCGGTTCCTGCGCATGTGTGGCGTGGCCGAGCACGCGTGCGAGAGGCTTCAAACCCCGCGCCACAGCGTCGTTTTCGCGCATCATCACGGTTGCCGCGGCACCGTCGGAAATTTTCGAGGAACTCGCCGCGGTAATCGTGCCGTCCTTCTTGAAGGCGGCGCGCAAACTCGGGATTTTGCTGATGTCGCACTTCGCCGGTTCTTCATCCGAATCGATCACGACATCGCCCTTGCGGCCTGCAACGGTGACTTGCGCAATTTCGGCTTTCCATGCGCCAGACGCCTGCGCAGCGACAGCGCGGCGCACCGATTCTGCGGCGAACGCGTCTTGCGCTTCGCGCGTGAAGGCGAACTTGTCGGCGCACTGTTCACCGAATACGCCCATGGCTTGTTTGTCGTAAGGATTGACCAAACCGTCGAAGGCCATGTGGTCGACTGCCTCGAAATTGCCATATTTATTGCCGGTGCGGCTACCTGGCAACAGATGCGGCGCATTGGTCATGGACTCCATGCCGCCAGCGACGACGACATCGGCGCTACCCACTTTGAGCAGATCGTGCGCCAGCATCATCGCCTTCATGCCCGAGCCGCAGACCTTGTTCAATGTCGTCGCACCCGCCGACATCGGCAAACCGGCGGCAATGGCGGCTTGACGCGCCGGCGCCTGACCAAGGCCGGCGGGCAAGACACAACCCATCAACACTTCACTGACGTCGGCAGCACTGACGCCGGCTTGCTCAAGCGCTGCGCGAATCGCAGTTGCACCGAGCTGTGGCGTCGGCACGCCGGTGTACTGGCCGAGCAGGGATCCGATGGCGGTGCGCTTTGCACCGACGATCACAACGGAATTCGTGGACATGGTGGATCTCCAGCGGCTGGGCGGACAACGATTATCGCGATGCAGCACGAATCGGGCAATGGATTGATTCAGCGGTTGTCGCATACGGCACGCGGCGATAGCCTCGACGCATGCGTGCCTTGTTGCTGATGTGTCTGCTGATGACCGCCGTGAATGTTGCGGCGCGGGCAGACAGCGCGGCGACGGAAGTGATCAAGGATGTGCGTTTTCGCGCCATCACCGTCGAACACGGGCTCAGTCAGCCGACCGTACGCGCCATGCTGCACGACCGTCGCGGCTACGTCTGGATCGGCACGCTGGATGGTTTGAATCGTAGCGATGGCGCGCGCATCCGGGTGTTCCGCAATTTGCCGAACCAGCCCGACAGTTTGTCCGACAACCACGTCTCGTCGCTGGTGGAAGACCGCCAGGGATTCATCTGGGTCGGTACCGCGGGTGGCGGCCTCAATCGTTATGACCCCGAACTGGAGCGCTTTGAACATTTCCGCCATGACCCGAAGGA
>JAYUXS010000119.1:0-4891 GCA_043752845.1 Lysobacterales bacterium
ACGCAGCGCGCTCGCGGTCGCTTCGAACGGCGCGAGTGGGTGCAGATGCAAGCCGATCTGGTCGAGCGCATCGAGTCTTATGACCGCTGCGTCGCCGAGGCCAGCGATACGCTGACGCACGTGCTCGGCGTGCATGCCGGCGAGCGCGAGTTGTGGGCGCGCATCAAGCCGGCGTTCGAACAGGCGATCAGCGGGCTGCTGGACGGCGAGCTTTACCAGACCTACTACAACACGCTGACGCGGCGCTTCTTCAAGACCCGCGGCGTCGATGCCGACATCGAATTCGTGGCGCTGCGCATCGAGCCGACCGATCGCATCACGCATCCGGTCGCGCGTCAGAGTTACTCGGTCGGCGACTCGCTGGCGGCGAGCTTCAGGCGCCTGCTCGCCGACTACCCGTTCGCGGTGCCGTTCGCCGACCGCAACGGCGATGCAGCAATGGTGGCCGAAGACGTCGAGTCGCGCTTCGCGCACTGGGGCGAACGCCCGATCCGCGCCATCGAGATGCTCGAAACCGTGTTCTATCGCGAACGCCGCGCCTATCTCGTTGGGCGCGTGTTCGGCACCGACCGTTTTGCGCCGATCGTGATCGCGCTGCACCACGGTGCCGATGGCCGCGGCATCGGCGTCGATGCCGTGCTCACCGATCGCGACGATGTCGCGGTGCTGTTCGGCATCACCCGTTCCTACTTTCTCGCCGACTTCGAAACCGTCGGCGACGCCGTCGTGTTCCTGAAGACACTGTTGCCGCGCAAGGCGGTGGACGAGTGGTACGCGATGCTCGGGCGCCTGAAGCAGGCGAAGACCGAACGCTTCCGGCATTTCTTCCGGCATTTCGAGTCCAGCGACGAACAGTTCGTGCATGCGCCGGGCGAAAAAGGCATGGTCATGGCGGTGTTCACGCTGCCCGATTATCCGTTGGTGTTCAAGGTCATCCGTGATCATTTTGCGCCGCCGAAAACGGTCGTGCGTCAGGACGTTATGAACAAGTACCAGTTGGTGTTCAAGCACGATCGCGCCGGCCGCTTGATCGATGCCCAGGAATTCCGCCATCTGCGCTTCCCGCGCGCGCGTTTTGCAGCGGTCGTGCTGGACGAGTTGCTCGGCGGCTGTCGCGAATCCGTGGTCGCCGATGGCGACGACGTCGTGCTGCTGCATTGCTATGTCGAACGCCGCCTGCGCCCGCTGAATCTGTTCGTCAAGGAAGCGACGCCCGAGTTCGCACGCCGTGCCGTGCTCGATTACGGTTTGGCGATCAAGGACCTGGCGATGAGCAATGTGTTTCCGGGCGATCTGCTTCTGAAGAATTTCGGCGTGACCCGTCACGGTCGCGCCATCTTCTACGACTACGACGAGCTGTGCCTGATCAGCGAGTGCCGCTTCCGCGCGCTGCCAACAGCGTCTAACCACGACGAGGAAATGCATCACGGCGCCTGGTTCCACGTCGACGACCACGACGTGTTTCCCGAGCAGTTTCCGCAATTTCTCGGGCTGAATGCGGGTGATCGTGCCGCACTGATCGAGCGCCACGGCGAGATTTTCGACGTGCGCTGGTGGCTTGCGCTGCAGGAACAAATTCGTCAGGGCGACGCGCCCGAGATCGCCCCTTATCCAGATGCCTTGCGACTGCATGCGCCGAAATAGCGCAGTGGCTCGTTGATCGGCGATTCAGCGCTTCAGTGGCGTTTCGCCGTAGCATGCGCGCCGTCCACTCACGGACGTCTGGAGATCAAGATGATCGCGTTCCTGCTCTGGTTTTTGCTGCTCGTCGTCTGCTGGCCGCTCGCGTTGATCGCGATTGTGCTGTATCCGATCGTGTGGTTGCTGCTGCTGCCCTTCCGCCTGATCGGCGTCGTCGTCGGCGGTGTGTTCGAATTCCTGAAAGCGGTGATCATGTTGCCGGCACGCGTGTTGCGCGGACCGAAGGCGGTCTAGTCGGCGACGCCGCTCGGCGGCCATCACGATTTGGCCGAGAACCGAGAACGTCGATACGGTGTCATCGACAATGTTGGCGTCTCACCGAGCACAGACTGTGCGATCAACTGGCCGCTGATCGGACCTTGGGTGAGACCCAGGTGGCCGTGACCAATGGCCAGATGCAAGCCGTTTGCGGCATCGTGCTCGATGATCGGCAGCGAGTCCGGTGTACACGGACGAAAGCCCGCCCATTGCGAAGCGCGGCTGCTGCCGAGTGCGGGAAACAGCCGGCGCGCTTCAGGTTCAAGTCGATCGATCAGGGCAAATCTCGGTGGTCGATCAAGCGCAGTCAATTCCTTGACACTGGTGACCCGAATACCGGTGTTCATGGGCGTCATGACGAGATAGCGCTCGGCCCAAAGTGTCGGGCGCGACGCTACGCGCGCTTGCGTCGGAAACATCAGGTGATATCCCCGCGCCGGGATCACCGGCACATCGATGCCAATCGACTGGAGCAGCCGCGTGCTCCAGGCGCCGGCCGCGACCACAACTTGCGCGGCGCTGATATTGCCCTGGGTGGTGCCCAGTTCCCAAGCGCCGCCCGCGCGCTTGAGCGACATGACCGACGCCCGCACGTCAGCCATCCCATGGGCCGACAACCAGGCATGGAGGCGTGCACAGAACGCGCCCGGATCACCCAGAGCCAGCGCGTCGCGTTGAAACATGCCGTGCTTGAATTCTGTCCCGATGTCGGGCTCGAGCGCACGCAACTGGTGTGTATCCAGCACGTCGAAGCGGACGCCTCGTGCGTGCATCAGTTGACGTTCCCAAAGTGCTGCGGCAAATGTCTCCGCGCGGCTGTACACGTGCAGATAACCGCTGTGTGCGAGCAGATCGTCGGCATCGATGGCTGCCGCGATCTGAAGCCACGCCGCGCGCGACGCCGTATTGATGGCATGCAGCGCATCAATCGTCGGCAGCATCGCGCGTGTTCGACTGCTGGCGACAAACTGGCATAACCATCGCGCGTAGGTCGGCAGACGCGCGAGATCAAACTTCAGCGGCGCCAGTGGATCGAGCAGCATCTTGATGCCCTTCCACGCGATGCCCGGTGTCGCTTGCGGCAGCAGATTGCCGACCGAGATCGAACCGGCATTGCCGAACGAAGTTTCGCCCCCTGGCCCTTTCGGATCAATCAGCACGCAGCGCAAGCCACCCCGCTGCAGATGAAATGCGCAGGAAAGACCGACGATGCCAGCACCGATGATCGCGACGTCGGCACCGGGCCTGATCGACGCGCTCACGAATTCGCTTGCGCAGGTAGAGGTTGCCAGAGCGGCGTCACCGATTCGAGCGCCAGCATTTCGTCGATGCTCTGTGCACGCCGGATGACGGCGAAAGCGTCGCGATCGATCATCACTTCCGCCAACAGTGGTCGACTGTTGTAGGTCGAAGCCATCGACGCGGCATACGCGCCTGCACCGAGAATCGCGACCAGGTCTCCGGCTTCGCATCGTGGCAGTTCGCGACCGAACGCAAACGTGTCTCCGCTCTCGCACACCGGGCCGACAATGTCGTAGCGCACATGCGCGTTGCCGCGCGGATGCAACGGCACGATGTCGTGCCACGCCTCGTACAGGGTTGGGCGCAGCAAGTCGTTCATGGCCGCGTCCACGATCAGAAAATTGCGGTCGGGTCCCTGCTTGACGCGGATGACGCGCGTGATCAGCACGCCGGCTTCCGCGACCAGATGACGGCCAGGCTCGAGCAACAACTGGCCGGAAAAATCTGCGAGCGCATCAAGAATGATTTCGGCGTGGCGCTCGACCGGCACCGGCTGTTCGTGGCCGGCGCGATAACAGACACCGAGGCCGCCACCCATATCGATGCTGCGGATGCACACGCCGACTGCCGCCAGTTCTCGGCGAAATTCGGCAACCGCCTGTGCGCAGTCAATCAGCGGCCCTTCGCTCAGTATCTGCGAACCGATGTGTACGTGCAGGCCATCGAGTTGCACGTTGGCATACTGCGCTGCGCGCGCGAACAGACATCGTGCCGCAGGCAAGTCGATGCCGAATTTGTTGCCGCTGCGACCGGTGGAAATCTTGCCGTGGGTGGCGGCGTCGATGTCCGGATTGATGCGCAGGGCAGCGGCCGCGACGATGCCCTGTTCGCGCGCACAGGCGTCGAGCAGTTCAAGTTCATCGGACGACTCGATGTTGAAGCGCAGGATGCCGACCCTTAGCGCTTCACGGACCTCGGTCGCGGTCTTGCCGACCCCCGAGAACACGATCCGGGCGGGCGCGATGCCAGCACGCAGCGCACGTTGCAGCTCACCCACCGAAACAATGTCGGCACCGATTCCGGCTGCTGCGAACTGGCGCAGCAGGGCCAGGTTGCCGTTCGCCTTGACCGCGTAGCAGATCAGCGTTGGGCGCGCCGAGAATGCTGCTTGCAAGCGCGTCACACGTTCGCTGAGTGCGTTTGCGGAATAGGCGTAGAACGGCGTCGGCACGAGCGCGCTGAGCGCCGCAAAATCGACGCCCGCGAACCCACCGCCCACGAGCCCACCGTCCGCATTCGTCACGGCGACGGTCATGGTCGAGAACCGCTCGCCGTGCGCCTGTCGCTCAAAATCCCATGGTCACGGTCAACTGGGCGTAGCGTGGCGACTGCCAACCGGTCGGATCGAGGAACGTCGAGTTGCGATCGCCAATGTCGTTCTCACGGAATTCGTCGACCTGGGTGACGCGCTCCTGGTTGAGCAGGTTGAACACCGACAAGTCGACACGCAAGCTGCCGTCACCGATCGCCTGGGTGTAGCTCACGCTCGCGCCGAGATCGAAACTCCATGGCGTGCGACCGAATGCGCCGCGCCGATTGAGTTCGTAAATCCGCTCGGACTGGGCGGAGTCACCCGTACAATTTTCGACGCAAGTGTAGAAACTGAGAAACGCGGTGTCGTCGCCGGGTG
>JAYUXS010000120.1:0-1998 GCA_043752845.1 Lysobacterales bacterium
GTGTCCGGAAATTCGCTCTTGGCGCGGAAAAACTGCCGCATCAGCGGCGTATGTTGGGCAAAGTCGTCGGACACGGTGCGGGAAACAAGTCAGCGGGCCGCGCAGTGTAGCGGCGCGGCCCGGCGTTCTCATCGCGATGGCCCGATCAGCGCAGTCCCGTGCGAAGCCAAATCAGCCCGGCAATGATCAGCGGCACGATCAGCGCGGCATCAATGCGCATCACGCGCTGCAGTTCCGGTGTCAGATTTTCGCCCGGCCAAGCCAGCACCACGAAGCCGACGGTATTGATCAGGCCAAGCAGGATCGCCGCGCCGCGCCACTGGCCACTGATGGCGGCGAGCAGCATCGGCGTACCGATCAGCGCAAACATCAGCGCGCGATGGCGCAACAGCAAGTCCATGTTGCCATCCGCGACGGCCACGCCATACAGCCGTCGCACGGCTTCGCCGCCGATCAGACCGGTGGCGGGCGTCAGGTGCACAATCGCGCTGACCAGCAAGACCGCGTCGATGCACCAGTCGCTTACGGTGCGCATGTGATGGCATCCATCGAGCCGCGAACTTGGGAACGACGCCAGCCGATGTATTGCAGCACCGCGAAGCTGCCGGTCGCGATGACATGCGTCGCGAGATAGACGACGCCAAGTGCTGTCGGTGTTGCGCCCACGCCGAGTGCGAGCAAGAGGGCCGCATCGGCCCACAGCGCATTGCCGACGAAAATAAACACAATGATGGCGGATGTGATTTCACGCTGTGCAGCCAAGTGTCGCAGCCACAACGCGTAGGGCAGACTGATCAGGCCGACGACGATCAACAGCATTTCCGGAAGTGCGAAGCGCGTTGCGAGCAATGCCGGTATCGCCAACAAGATCGCGCCGCTCAGGCCGCTGATCACGGCATCAAGGCGCAATGCAAATTTCAACACTGGAGAGGATTCGAGCTTGGTCATGACTTACTCCGTCGGTGGTGGGTGCGGGCATCTTGCCGAAGGCGTTGCGGCATTTCGATTACCTGTCAGGTCATGTTCCGGTGTTCACCGTGCGCGCTAGCATTGCCGCCATGTCGAGCCAGCACGCAACATTCGGTCAGCAGATTCGTCATTGGCGCAGCCAGCGACGTTTGAGCCAGTTGCATCTTGCGACGGATGCGCGCATTTCGACGCGCCATCTCAGTTTCATTGAAACCGGTCGCTCGCGGCCCAGTCGCGGCATGGTGCTGCATCTCGCCGATCTGCTCGATGTGCCACTGCGGGAACGCAACGGCCTGCTGCTTGCAGCCGGATTCTCGCCGGCATTTCCGGTTAATGCGCTGGATTCAAATGCCTTGGCGGCGGCGATGGCGGCGGTTGATCTGGTGCTCGACGCCCATGGTGCTTTTCCGGCTTTGGCCGTCGATCGGCACTGGAATCTGTTGCGGGCGAATGCCGCCGCGAAGCGTCTGATGCACAGCATCGCGCCGCACCTGCTCGCACCGCAGCCGAATGTGTTGCGCATGACTTTTTCCCCCGATGGACTGGCACCGATCATCGTGAATCTTGCGCAGTTGCGCGAACACATGCTTGGTCGATTGCTGCGTCAGACGCGCAGCACCGGTGATGCGAAATTGTTGGCGTTGTACGAAGAGCTTTCGCAGTTGCCCGATGCGGGGCAGGATGAGAATGCGCAAATCGCGACGCCGGACCCGGACGTCGTGATCCCGATGCGCATGCGCACGCCATATGGCGAATTGTCGGTGTTCAGCACCATCACCATATTCGGTACGCCGGTCGACGTGACCCTGTCGGAACTTGCGATCGAGGCATTCTTCCCGTCTGACGAAGCGTCGCGACGCCTGCTTGAGCAACTGCACACCGCGGCGCGAAGCTGATCGTCGCGAGCGGCGAGCTGGCGGCCAGTGCTTAGAAGACCTGCAAGCACCCGGTTGAAGCAACGATGAAACTTGGTCAGCAACTCGCGAAGCTCGGCACGCCGACAATTGTTGCGGACGACGGCAGCGTGCT
>JAYUXS010000121.1:0-1997 GCA_043752845.1 Lysobacterales bacterium
CCAGAAGGGTCGCCGACATCAACCACAAGGGCGGCGCCTTGGCGACGAACGAACCCGGGAAAATGGCGTAGCGCTTGCCGCGCGTACCCAGGTACTGGCCCTTGTCGTCCTTGCGGGCCGCTTCCTTGTAGGCAATGTTCGCGGGCATCCCAGCGATCACCGCGCGATGGATGGCCTCAAACGACGCGGCTTCGCGATTCAATGTCCAGCCGAGTTCGTCGCCGAGCACCAGCAACTGCCGGTGCAACTCACGCCATTCGCGCATGCGCAGGAAACTGAGGAAATGTTTTTCGCACCAGTCGCGCAACTTCGACTGCGTCAGATCTTCATGCGCCGTGGCATACGCAGCCCACAGATTCAGCACCGCGACGAAATCCGACTTCGGCTCGGCGAACAGCGCATGTGCGAGATCCGCGGCCGCTTTTGCATCGGCCGGGCGCTCGCGCGGATCCTGGATCGACAGGAAGGCGGCAATCACGATCAGTTCGCGCAAGGCGCCGTGCTGTGCGGCGGCGATCAGCATGCGCGCAAGCTTGGCGTCGATCGGAATGCGCGCCATCTGAACACCAATCGGTGTCAGTTGTCGGCGCTGTTCCGCAATCGCGCCGAGTTCGACGAGTTGACTCACACCCTCGTTGATTGCGCGATCGTCTGGGCGCTCCAGAAACGGAAACTGCTCGATGTCGCCGAGACCGAGACTGAGCATGCGCAACACGACATTGGCGAGCGAGGCGCGCAGGATTTCGGGATCGGTGTAGTGCGGCCGCGCATTGAAGTCGGCCTCGTCGAACAGGCGGATGCAGACGCCGGCAGCGACACGACCGCAGCGACCCTTGCGCTGGTCGGCGCTGGCCTGCGAGATGGGTTCGATATGCAGGCGCTGAACCTTGTGCCGCGTGCTGTAACGCGCCACGCGCGCGGTGCCGGTATCGACGACATAGCGGATGCGCGGCACGGTGAGCGAGGTTTCAGCGACATTGGTAGTCAGTACCACGCGTCGCTTCGGCCCCGGATGGAACACGCGATCCTGATCTTTCGCCGACAAGCGCGCATATAGCGGCAGGATTTCCGTCTCGCGGAACGCGCGTCGTGACAGCGCCAGATGCGCATCGCGGATCTCGCGCTCGCCAGGCAGGAACACGAGCACATCGCCGAGCGCGTCTTCGCGCGTCACTTCCTCGATCGCCGCCACGATGGACTGATGCAGGCCGCGTTCGTCGCGATCCTCGGGCAAAGGTCGCCACCGCGTCTCGACCGGCCAGGTGCGACCTTCGACGCTGATCACCGGGGCGTTGCCGAAGTGTTCGGAAAAGCGCGTGGTGTCGATCGTGGCTGAGGTCACGATCAGCTTCAGGTCACGCCTGCGCACCAGCAACTGCTTGAGGTAGCCGAGCAGAAAATCGATGTTGAGGCTGCGCTCATGCGCCTCGTCGAGGATGATGGTGTCGTATTGGTCGAGATGCCGGTCGCGCTGCGTTTCCGCAAGCAGGATGCCGTCGGTCATGAACTTGATCAGCGAGGTCTCCGCGACCTGTTCGGTGAAGCGCACCTGAAATCCGACGAGTTGCCCGACCTGGGTGCCGAGTTCTTCGGCGACGCGTCGCGCGACACTGCGTGCGGCGATCCGACGTGGTTGCGTACAGCCGATCAACCCATCGACGCCACGTCCAGCCGCAAGCGCGAGCAGCGGCAACTGCGTGGTCTTGCCGGAGCCGGTTTCGCCGGCGATGATGACGACCTGATGCTCGCGGATCGCCTTGATGATGGCCGCACCCTCGCGCGCGATCGGCAAGGTGTCATCGAGATTGATCGCCGGCACGGCGCTGGCGCGCGCTTGGCGTTTCGCGACGCTGGTGTCGATTGCCGCCTGCAGCGCGGTGAAACGCGCGTCATCCGAATGACGCGCACTGCCGGCGAGTTGATCGATCCGCCGCCGCAGGCCTGCGCGATCGCGCCCGAGCACCTTCGCAAGGCGCGTGCGCAAGGCGCTAACATCG
>JAYUXS010000122.1:0-1997 GCA_043752845.1 Lysobacterales bacterium
GCGCTCGTCGATATATTGACGCTCGAGCGCGACGATCTCGGTGTTTCCGCCGAGCGTGCGCTCGCCACGATTGCCGAGGCCGGCGTGGGCGTGTTCGTGCTGCTCGGCGATGCACGCGATATCGACAGCGAATTCGCGCGCCTGACCGAGACCGCGGTCCCGGCACCGTTGGCTGCGGCCGAATGGCGCACCAGCGGCCTCGGGGCACAGATCCTGGCCGACCTCGGTGTGCGGCGCATGCGCGTGATCGGTACGCCGCGGCGCTACCTCGGTCTCTCGGGCTTCGGACTCGAAGTGGTAGACTACGCGCCCTCCGATTGCTGATCGGTTCGCGTGCATCACCGCGCGTCCGCAAGGTTGCCCCAATGCCCTCCCATCCCGTCCCGCGCGCGCAGAAGATCGATCTCGCGCGCTTCAAGGTCACGCACGTTCAGGCTGCGGAAGGTGCATTGCGTGTCGGCGTGGTCGCGGCCCGCTTCAACGGCGACATCGTCGATGCCCTGCTCGAAGGCGCTCTGCGCACCCTCGCCGAGCACGATGTGGTCGGGGACGACGTGCTTTTGGCGCGGGTTCCCGGTGCCTGGGAAATTCCGCAGGTGGTGCAGGCCATGGCTGAAGCCGGTGAGGTCGATGCCGTGATCGCGCTCGGCTGCATCGTGCGCGGCGAGACGGCGCATTTCGATGTCATCGTCAATGAATCTGCGCGGGCGCTGATGGACATTGCCATGCACAGCGGCCTCGCAGTCGCCAACGGCGTGCTGGCGGTGGAGAACATCGACCAAGCGCTGGCGCGCTGTGGCGGTGCCGAAGGCAACAAGGGCAGCGAGGCGGCACTGGCCGCGCTTGAAACCGCAGCCCTGATGCACACGCTCACCCCGGAGAACTTCAATCTTGACCACGAACTCGACGAGTTGCTTGAACAGTTCGAGGAGGCGCGGGCCGATGACAAACAACGAAAACCGGGACGTCGCCGATGAATGACTCAAAACATCGCGCCGAAGGCGTGGATCTCGCGGCGCGCAGCCGTGCGCGCAGGCGTGCCTTGCAGGCGACGTACGCGTGGCAGGTATCGGGCACCGCGATGCGCGGCATCATCGAGCAGTTCAAGCACGAACAGGAAATGGAAATCGCCGACCTCGAATATTTCGAGGACCTGCTCGTCAACATCGAACAGAGATGCGAGGCGCTCGATGATGCGATCCGCCCGCATCTCGACCGTGCCATCGAGTCGGTGGACCCGATCGAACGTGCGGTCCTGCGCCTCGGCGCCTACGAGTTGATCCATCGCCTCGACGTGCCGTATCGCGTCGTCATCAACGAGGCGATCGAGACCACCAAGCGCTTCGGTGCCGATTTCGGCCATACCTATGTCAACGGTGTGCTCGACAAGTTGGCGCGCACGGCGCGTGGTGATGAATACCGTCGTTGAGCGACGCTGACGCAAAGCGATGACGGCCATGCCCGACGAGTTCGCCTTGATCCGGCAATTGGCGGCGACCCAGCGCTGCCAGCGCGAAGACGTGGTGATTGGTATCGGCGATGACGGTGCGGTGCTCGACTTGCACCGCGACGCGCAGCTGGTCGCGGTCTGCGACACGCTGGTCGCCGGACGTCATTTCCCGCACGACACCGACCCCTTTTCGATCGGCTGGAAAGCGCTGGCGGTCAATCTGTCCGATCTCGCCGCGATGGGTGCGCAACCGCAATGGGCGCTGCTGGCCTTGACCCTGCCGCAGGCCGATGGCGATTGGATCGAGCGCTTCGGCGCTGGCTTTGCCGCGCTCGCCAAGATGAGCGATGTCGCGCTCGTCGGCGGCGACACCACACGCGGTCCGCTCGCGATCACGGTGACCGCGCTCGGCGCCATCGCACCCGGTTTCGTACTGCGTCGTGATGCTGCACAGGTTGACGATTGCGTGTGTGTGGCTGGCGTATTCGGCGAAGCGGCGCTTGGGTTGCACGTAGTCCGGAACGGCCATCGCGATGACCCGCGTTTT
>JAYUXS010000123.1:0-1987 GCA_043752845.1 Lysobacterales bacterium
CGCCGCCTTGTATGCGGCAGGCGTCGCCAGCGATATCGGTGATGGCTTGCAGCGTGCACGACAGGCGATGGCGAGTGGGGCCGCGCGCGCCAAGCTCGAAGAGTTCGTCGCGATGACGCAAACGATCGCGGCCGGGCACTGACATGGCCGATATCCTCACCCGCATCCTCGAGCGCAAGGCCGAAGAGGTCGCCGACCGGCGCATGAAGCGTTCCCTCGCCGACGTCAAGGCGCGTGCTGCCGACGCCTTGCCGACGCGTGGCTTCACGCGTGCCCTGCGCGAACGCCTGGCGCGAAACGAGGCCGCAGTGATCGCCGAGATCAAGAAGGCGTCGCCGAGCAAAGGCGTGATCCGTCCCGACTTCAGGCCTGCAGAGATCGCCGCCAGTTACGCACAGGGCGGCGCGGCTTGCCTGTCGGTGCTGACCGACATCGATTTCTTCCAGGGCAACGACGAATATCTGCAACAGGCGCGGATGGCGTGTGCGCTACCGGTATTGCGCAAGGACTTCACCGTCGACGCGTACCAGATCCACGAATCGCGCGTGCTCGGTGCCGACTGCATCCTGCTGATCGTCGGTGCGCTCGGCGTCGACCAGTTGCAGCACTACGCTGGGCTCGCCGCCGAGATCGGCCTTGACGTGCTGATCGAATCGCATGACGGCGACGAGTTGACGCGTGCCCTCGGCACGGCATCGCCGTTGATCGGCATCAACAACCGCGATCTGCGCGATTTTTCGGTATCGCTCGACACGACCCTGAACCTGCGTGACCGGATTGGCGCGGAACGTATCCTGATCACCGAAAGCGGTATTCACGCACCTGCGGATGTCGAGAAAATGCGCGCCGGCGGCGTGCATGCGTTTCTGGTCGGCGAGGCCTTCATGCGCGCTGACGATCCCGGTGCGGAACTGCGCAGGTTGTTTGCATGACGCTGCGTATCGTCGCGTTCGAACCGGCGCTGCGCAGCCACTTCGAGCGCCTGAATCGCGAGTGGCTGGAGCGTTTGTTCAACATCGAACCGATCGACGCCGCCGTTCTGGCCGATCCCGAAACCTCGATTCTTGCCGGTGGCGGTCGCATCCTGTTCGCGCTGCTGGGCGATGAAGTCGTCGGTACCGTGGCGCTGAAACAGGAATCGCCGGGTGTCTACGAATTGACGAAGATGGCGATCACCGAGCGCCATCAGGGCGGTGGTCATGGTCGACAGTTGCTCGACGCCGCAGTCGCCGAGTTTCAGCGAATCGACGGTGCGGCGACTTTGTTTCTGGAAACGAATTCGGTGCTGAAGCCGGCGATTTCACTGTACGAGCGCGCCGGCTTCGAACATCGCGGACGCAAGCCGGATTCGCATTACCAACGCTCGGACGTGTACATGGTCTGGCGTGCGTTGACCGACACCGTCTGATCAGGAATTGCCGAGTCGTTTGACGAACCGTAGCGACGACTGTTCGAAGCCGCAGCGTCGATAGAACTCGTGCGCTTCGGTGCGTGATTCGGCGGTGGTCAATTCGATGCGGGCGGAACCATCGCGTCGCGCGGCGCATTCGGCATGCCGCAACATCGCTCGACCGACGCCATGCTTGCGAAAGCGGTCGTCAACGACGAGTGCGGTAATGCGGCACGACTCCTGGCCGAGCGGCAGGTAGAACATGAAGTCGAGGCTGAGCAGACCGCACACCGTGTTGTTCATCTCGGCCACCATCAGCGCCTGACGCGGACTCGCGTTGACACGACGAATACGTCGTTCGGCTTCGGTGAGATCGCAGGGATAGCCGAGCACCTCGATCAACCGCGACACAGCCGCGGCATCGTGCAGCTTCACGTCACGAATGCGCAGCGCGGCATCCGGTTCGGTGCTGGACGGCGCGACCGACGTGCCCATTCAGCGCGTGCCGAAGACGACGATGGTCTTGCCGTTGACGCCGATCTTGCCCTGTTCTTCCAGTTGCTTGAGTACGCGCCCGGCCATTTCGCGCGAGCAACC
>JAYUXS010000124.1:0-4861 GCA_043752845.1 Lysobacterales bacterium
TGCGCTCTGTTTCTACATCAGCGAGTTTGCCGATCCGACGCCAGCGCAAATCTGGACACGCTATGCGTTCACGGCGCCCAACTTTCCTGACTATCCCAAATACGGCGTTTGGTCAGACGCCTACTACGTCGGCAGTAATGAGAGCGGCGCGTTGCCGATGTATGCCTTTGACCGCCAAAGCATGCTCGCCGGATTGCCGATGACGGTGCAACGATTCACTGCAGCGCCGCTCGGTGGATTCTCGTTCCAGGTATTGCAGCCGGCCGATGTCGACGGTGCCGATGCGCCGCCGCCGGGTGCGTCCGGCATCTTCGTCCGCCATCGCGACGACGAAGTGCACAACCCGGGCAGCAATCAGCCAATGCGCGATTTTCTGGAACTCTTCGAGGTCCACGTCGATTGGGCCACCCCGGCCAATTCGACGCTCACCGGTCCCGTCCAGATTCCCATCACCGAGTTCAGTTCCGATCTGAATGGACTTGTCACTTTCAACGTGTTTCCGCAGCCATCCGGGCAGCGCATCGACTCGCTGCGCGAGCCGGTGATGTTCCGGCTGGCCTACCGGTCGTTCGGCGTGTTCGAACAACTGGTCGGCAACATGGTGACCGACACCGATGGCAATGACACCGGCGGCGTGCGCTGGTTCGAACTGCGCCGCAGCGCCGGCATCCAGCAGCCGTGGCAGCTCTATCAGGAGGGCACGGTGGCGATGGGCGATTTCATCGATCGCTGGATGGGCGCAATCGCGTCAGACAAGGTCGGCAATATCGCGCTCGCCTACAGCGTCGTGCGCGATGCCAGTTCGCATGGCTTGCCGGAATCGGACAATGTCTCGGCCGGGTTGCGTTACATCGGCCGCCGCGACGGCGATCCGGCGCAGGTGATGACCACCGGCGAGGCCATCCTGCAGCAGCCCGAATCCAGTTCGCAAATGAGCAACCGCTGGGGCGACTACCACGCACTGAATGTCGATCCCGTCGACGGCTGTACGTTCTGGTTCACCGGTGAACACGTCGCTGCCGGCAACTGGGGGACGCGCATCGGTGCCTTCACGCATGGCAACTGCAACATGCCGCAGTTCATGCTGAATTCGGCGCAGTTGCATCAGTCGCTGTGCGTCACGGCATTGCCGGCAGCTCTTGCTGTGAGCGTCGATGTGTTGGCCCGCAACGGTTTCGCCAAGGCCGTGGATTTGGCGTTCGATGCGGTGCCGGTGGGCATGAGCGGCAGCTTCACGCCAGCCAGCCTGATGCCGCCGGCTGCGTCGAATGGCAGCCTGACGATCACCGATCCGGCGCTCGCTGCCGGCAGTCATGTGCTCAAGGTAATTGGTTCTGCGGGTGCCGTCTCCAAACAGTTGCAGATTCGCGTCGATGTCGCGAATGGCCATGTCGATCTGATCGCGCCGGCCATGAACACGGTCGTTGCCACCACGCCGACGCTGAACTGGTCATCGCTGCTGGGCGTAACCAGTTATCAACTGCAGATTGCAACCGATGCAGCCTTTGCAAGCGTCGTGTACAGCGCGCAGATTGCGGCGACCGAACACTCCGTTGCGGCGCCGCTGGCATTGAAAACCACGCATTACTGGCGCGTCGCGCCACAAGGCGTCACTTGCGGCAACGGCGTTTTCAGTACCGTCCGCAGCTTCACGACGCGTGGCGGGACGATGACGACGCTGACGACGACGAGTCCGAGTGTGTTTGGCGAGACCATTGAGATCAGCGCACTCGTGATGGGCGACGATCTGCCCCCGTCCGGGAAGATCACGTTTCGCGATGGTGACGACCGCATCACCACCGCGGAACTTGATGCGGGCGGGCACGCCCGTGTGCTGACGAACAAGTTGAGCAGCGGCACACACGATCTCTCCGCCGTGTATGTCGGCGACGACGCCAATGACGGCAGCGTCGGCATGCATACGCATGTCGTACAGCCGGCCAGTGTGTCGATCGGGATTTCCGACGCACCGGATCCCCACCCGCGCGATCTGCCGACCACGGTGACAGCGAATCTTGAAGTTTTTGCTCCCGGTGCAGGAGCGCCGATGGGTAGCGTACTCGTGACTGCCAGCAATTCGGCGGGCTGCAGCATCGTTCTGCCAGCCACGTCCTGCGACCTGGTATTCGCGTCGGCGGGCACGCAATCCTTGAGCGCGAGTTATTCCGGCGACAGCAATTTCACTGCAGCGGTGTCGTCGGACATCGAGCACATGTCGCTGGCCGATGTCCTGCTTTTCGGCGACAGCTTCGAAGACTGATCGCCGGACGATTGGCATGCAGGCGAAGTCAGTCGAAGTCGTTGTCGAGCACGACACGGAACCGGGCTTTGCCGGATTCAAGATGCGCCAGCGCCTCGTTCACGCGCGACATCGGGAAGCGTTCAACGACCGGCTTGATCTGATGACGCGCCGAGAAGTCGAGCATGCTCGCGAGCGTCGAGGGACGCCCCATCGGTGAGCCCGACACCTGTTTTTGTCCGGGCAGCAACGCGAATGCGGGGATCGCCATCGGCTCGAGCACAGCGCCGACCACATGCATGCGGCCGCGCGGAGCCAGCAACGACAACCAGGCATTCCAGTCCTGGGCAACGTTCAGCGTGACCAACAGGAAGTCGAGCGAGCCCGTGAGCGATTTCATGCGTTCGCGGTCGTCGCCGGAAACGACGTGATGCGCGCCGAGCGCCTTGATCTCGCGAGCGTTGTCCATACGCCGGGTAAATGCGAACACTTCGCAGCCCCAGCGATTCAGGAATTGCACGGCAAGGTGGCCTAGACCGCCGATGCCCAACACCCCAACACGATCCGTCGCCCTCACATTGAATTCGACGATGGGCGAAAACACGGTGATGCCGCCGCAGAACAACGGGCCAGCGGTCGTATGGTCGAGTGCGTCCGGCAAAGGCAGCGCCCAACGTGCACCGACGCGGACGCGATCGGCAAAGCCGCCATGGCGCCCGAGTATCGTGAATTCGCCTTGCTGGCACAGATGCGTGTCTCCGGCGATACAGGCGCGACATTGCCCGCAACTGTTCGAGAACCAGCTGACGCCAACGCGCTGGCCCATTCGCAATGAAGTGACTGCCGATCCGAGCGCAACCACCTTGCCGACCGCTTCATGCCCAGCGACGACCGGATAGGTCGCGTTTCGCCATTCGTTGTGGATCACCGAGAGATCGGAATGACAGATGCCGCAATGTTCAACCGCGACCTCGACATGGTCTGGGCGCAATTCGCCGGGGTCGTAGTCGAAGCGGGTCAAGGATCCAGTGGCTGCTGCGGCGGCATAGGCGCGAATGTTCATCCATTACTCCATTTGTGATTTGGCGTAGGCGATGTCGAGTGCTTCCATCGCGTCCCTGGGCTTGAGCTTGGTCGCTCTTGTGTACATCGCCGCAGCTTCGTCTTCCTTCTTGTTGCCGTAAAGCAGCATCAGCGCGTTGCCGTATTCGATCAGGGCAATCGGCGCCTCCGGCGTCAACTTGATCGCGAGCTTGCAGTGTTCTTCCGCTGACGCGGCCTTCGCGCCGTAGGTTAGCCCGGCGATCATGCTGCCGACCTTGCCGACGATCTCGGCGTGATAAACGCCGACTGCAGTTTGTGCCTCGGCGTGCTTTGGCGCGAGCTTCAAGGTCACGTCGAGACTTTCCTTGACCTTGCCGGCCAGTCCTTGCGACAGGGCTTTCGCGATTGAGATCATCTGGCTGTAACGGCCCAGACCGAAGGCGCGGAAATAGTGGCTGTTCGCCTCGCCTGGAAGCGCGGCAATCGCTGCTTCGGCATGACCGGCGACTGTTTCGAAGCGCTTCAGCTTTTCCTTTTCGTCCTCGACCAGATAGACGGTATGGATGCCCATGGCCTTGTTCGCCAGCGTCGCGCCGACCAGTCCGAGCCCATCACCGATTTCATATGCCGCCTGGAATTCACCGAGGTGATAGGCCGCCCAGCCCTCTTGCAATTGCTGGGCGATGGCGGGCGCATCCTTGGCCTTGCCGAGCTTGCCGTTCGCTTTCATCAGGCGCTGGACGCGTTCGTCGTCCGGGAATGGTTCCTGGTCGCCCGCGTGCAAACTGGGCCACGCCTTGAGCAACTTTTCGCCGCGATAGTCGAAGTTCTTGCTGGGGTGCGTGAATGCCGCCCACTTCTTCGTTGCCATGGTGTCCTCCTTCGGATCGTCGAAGCATCTTCCAAAGATTGCGCCGCGACAAGCGCCGTAGTGTGAATGTTCTAGCGTCGACCTTGAACATGCATCCCGAAGCGAAGCGCGAGTCAGTGGTCGACGTGGCCGCAGCGCGAAGCGATTGTTCAACCGGAGAATGTCGATGCGTACCCAAGTCAAATCCAGGAAGCCGAGCCAGGTTGTCGCCGCCAACGATGCCACCCGCAAGTTCGTGCTCGCGAGCCTCGGCGCTGTGTCGCTGGTGCAGAAGCAGGGCCAGAAGGCGATCGACGCACTCGTCGCCGAAGGCGAGGGCTACAAGGCGCGCACCAAGAAGCTCGTGAAGACCACGAACAACGATGCCCGCAAGTTCACCAACAATGTGCGCAAGCAGGTCGTCAGCTACATCAACCCGATCCGCGCCAAGGCGATGAAGAACGTCAGCGCCGTTGAAACCGCGATCAGCGAGCGCTTTGGCGCCGTGCTCGGCCGTTTCGGCGTACCCTCGAAGGGCGACGTGCAGGAACTGCTGGCGCGCGTGTCGGAACTGAACAAGGAAATCAAGGGCAGCGCCCGTCGCGCTACGCGCTGAGCCGCTCCATGCGTTGTTGATGCACGGATGCATCGATGATCCCCGGTCGCAAGGCCGGGGATTTTTTATTTGCGATAGGCCTCGGCCAGCTTGTTCAGGTGCAGGCGTTCGG
>JAYUXS010000125.1:0-1985 GCA_043752845.1 Lysobacterales bacterium
CAGTACGTGTCCGACTTCGGTGCTGCCGATACCGAAAGCGAGCGCGCCGAACGCGCCATGGGTGCTGGTGTGGCTATCGCCGCAGACGATGGTCATGCCCGGTTGCGTCGCGCCGAGCTCGGGCGCCATCACATGGACGATGCCGCGATCCGGCGAATCGTACCCATGCAGCGGCACCGCGAAATCGGCGCAATTGCGCACCAGGGCGGCGACCTGCAGGCGTGTCGCCTCATCGAGATAGTCGCGTGAACCGTCGGCGTTCATCGGCGTCGTCGGCGTCGAATGATCGAGTGTCGCCAGCGTGCGTTTCGGCTCGCGCACGCGCAGACCGCGCTCGCGCAATAGCGAAAATGCCTGCGGCGACGTGACTTCGTGCACCAGATGCAAGTCGATGTACAGCACCGCCGGCAGTTCGGCCGCCGCGGCCTCGACCAGATGTGCGTGCCAGATTTTTTCGAACAGGGTGGTCGGATTCATGGATCAGGTTCCAGTCGCGGCGAACTGACGTCCGCGAGCCGCGTTGACCGCGACGATTCGGTTGACCGCGTCGAGCAGGGCGCGCGCCGAAGCTTCGATCACATCGGTGCTGACGGACTGACCGCGATATTCGCGACCCTCGTGGGTGACGCGCACGCTGGCGCGACCCTGGGCATCGCCGCCGGTGGTCACGCTCTGGATCGCGAAGTCATGCACGTCGAGATGCAGTCCGGTGGCGCGCATCAGCGCATTCGCAATGGCGTCGATCGGACCGTCGCCAAGCGCCGCTTCGCGCACCGTCTGGCCGTTCACGTCGGTCAGCGAAATGCTCGCAGTCGGCTCGTTGCTGGTGCCGACCGAAGTCGCGACCTGCAGCGCATTCAAGCGCCACGGCTGTTCCGCAGCCTCGTCGACGCCGAGCCACAGTGCTTCGAGATCGGCATCGAACACTTCCTTCTTGCGATCGGCGAGGCGCTTGTAGTTCTGCATCAGCACATCGAGTTCGCTGTCCTGAATGCGGAAGCCGAGTGCCATCAGGCGCTCGCGCACCGCGGCACGACCGCTGTGTTTGCCAAGGATCAGCTGCGAGGCCGGCACACCGATGTCTTCGGGCTTCATGATTTCGTAGGTGGTGCGATCGGCGATCATGCCGTGCTGATGGATGCCGGACTCGTGCGCAAACGCGTTCTCGCCGATGATCGCCTTGTTGCGCGCAATCGGTTGGCCGATGAACGAGGACAGCAGCCGCGCGGCGCCATAGATGCGCGGCGTGCGGACATTGGTGTGCACGCCATAGCGGTCGGCACGGGTGCGTAACGCCATCACGATCTCTTCCATCGCGGCATTGCCGGCGCGTTCGCCGATGCCGGTCAAGGTGCACTCGACCTGACGCGCGCCGGCCTCGACCGCAGCCAGACTGTTTGCCGCGGCAAGCCCGAGGTCATCGTGGCAATGGGTACTGATCACGACACCGTCGATGCCGATGACCTCGCGCTTCAACATCCGGATCAAGTCGCCATATTCGCCGGGCGTCGTGAAGCCGACGGTGTCCGGCACATTGATGGTGCGCGCACCGGCGTCGATCGCGGCATTGAACAGGCGGATCAGGAATTCGGGCTCCGAGCGTGTCGCGTCTTCCGCCGAGAACTCGACATCGGCGCACAGCGCGCGCGCCTGACGCACGCCGGCGACGGCGCGCTCGATCACCTGATCCGCGCTCATCTTCAACTTCATCTCGCGATGGATCGGACTGGACGCGATGAACACATGGATGCGCGGGTGGGCGGCATCTCGCAACGCCGCAGCGGTCGCGTTGATGTCGGCTTCATTGCAGCGCGCGAGCCCGCAGACGCTGACATCGCGCAGTTGGCGCGCGATCTGGCGGACCGCCTCGAAATCGTCTTCCGACGCATTCGGATAGCCGGCCTCGATTATGTCGACGCCGAGCGCTGCCAGCGCTTCGGCCATGCGCAACTTCTGCGCACGATTCAGCGTGCAACCCGGACTCT
>JAYUXS010000126.1:0-1974 GCA_043752845.1 Lysobacterales bacterium
CAACATGCAGCAAGCGGCGCGTTGTTCCGACTTCACGGCCTTCATGTATCTCGGTGAGTTGATCGAGCACGGCGTCACCGAAACCATTTTCACCCAGCCCACGGTCAAGCAGACCGAGGACTACATCACCGGAAGATTCGGTTGAGGAGACAGCGATGCCGCAAGACCATATCGTCAAGAGTTATGACAACGAATTGAAGCGCCTGACCGCGGAGATTGCGCGCATGGGCGATCTTGCCTGCGCTCAGTTGCGCGCTGCAGCCAAGGCGCTCGACACGCGCGATGCGGTAGCGGCACGCGCGGTCATGGCCGCGGATGCCGAGATTGACCAGTTGGAACACGCGGTCAGCCAAGACGTGATCCGTCTTCTGGCATTGCGTCAGCCGATGGCGCGCGACCTGCGCGAAGTGATGGCGGCGCTGCGCATCAGTGCCGACATCGAACGCATCGGCGACTACGCGAAGAATGTCGCAAAGCGCACGCTTGCATTGCAGGGCGCACCGCAGATCGCGGCGTCACGCGCGCTCGCCTCGCTCGCGCAACTGGCGGGCGAACTGGTCGCGGAAACATTGTTCGCGTATCGCGAACGCGATGCCGAGCGCGCAATGAAGGTGCGCGCCCGCGACGCCGAACTGGACGCCGAATACACCCAGTTGTTCCGCAGTCTGCTCACCTACATGATGGAAGACGCACGCAACATCACCGCTTGCACGCATCTGCTGTTCGCCGCAAAGAACATCGAACGCATCGGCGACCACGCCACCAATATCGCCGAATACGTCTGGTTCATCGAACACGGCGAACGTGAAATGCCGGAACGCGAGAAGCGTGACACCACGATCGAATCGCGTTGAGATTTGATCAACCTGCCGCATCTCCTTTTGGCGACGGTTGCATTCGTTTTCACATGAACCCATGCTCCGTCGTTTGCGATGCGGTCGAGCAGGGGAAAGTCATGCGTCAGTTCAGGTTTTTTGGGGTGCGCAGCTGCGCATTGCTCGGTCTTGCAGTTTTGGCGTCAGCGTTCGGAGCGAGCGCAGTGCAGGCAGCCGAATTGTCGGCCGATGGCGTCTGGCGCGAAATCCCGGAGTCGGCGATTGCGCGCACGCCGAACGCGCGTCAGATCGTGCCGCTGCGCTATCGCAGCATGGTGCTGAATCGCGGGCGGTTGGAAGCGGCTTTGGCACGCGCCCCCGCCGAACGTCCGGGCGCAATGCGCACGAGCACCGCACAGATCTCGCTGCCGCTGTCCGATGGCCGATTCGGCACATTCCGTATCGTCGAGTCGCCGATCATGGCGCCCGGACTCGCCCAACGATTTCCGCAGATCCGCACGTAACATCGCCTATCGCAAGCGCGATCACCATAGCGACAAGCAGCGGACTTGCTCGGTCACCGGCGCAGATCTGCCGGAAGACAAGGCCAGCCCGGAATGGAAGGGCGTGGCTGCCAAAGTGTTCTCGGGCGAGACATTGCGCACCTACCGGCTCGCAGTCGCGGCTACCGGCGAATACACGGCATTCCACGGCGGCACCGTGCTCGACGGACTGTCCGCGATCGTCACCACGATGAACCGCGTCAACGGCATTTATGAGCGCGAAGTCAGTGTGCGCATGGTGCTGGTCGCGAACAACGACGCACTCATCTACACCAACGCCGCGACCGATCCTTACTTGAATACGTCAGGCGATCTGAACGCGAACCAGACCAACACCAACAACGTCATCGGCACGGCCAATTACGACATCGGCCATCTGGTCGGTACCGGCGGTGGCGGCGTCGCCGGTCTCGGCGTGGTCTGCACGACGTCCAAGGCGCGTGGCCTCACAGGTTCTTCGGCCCCCATCGGCGATGGTTTCGATGTCGACTATGTGGCGCATGAAATGGGCCACCAGTTCGATGGCGACCACACCTTCAACGGCTCCGGCTTGAACTGCGCCGGCAACATCGGGCCGACCGCCTACGAAGTCGGCA
>JAYUXS010000127.1:0-4831 GCA_043752845.1 Lysobacterales bacterium
CGCAGTGCACGTCGGCGGCAAGTGCCTGCGTGCCGGTGCAAACGGCCGGCAGCTGCAGCGCGCCGCCGGCATTCGCGGGTATTGCCAGTGTGACCTCGGCACCCTCGGCTTCCTGTGCAATCGAAAGTTCCTGGGCGGACGCGCAGTCGCGCTGCGGTGGTTCGATCACCTATTCCATCGAGCGCAGCGCAGGCGCGAACTTCGATCCGAAGACAGCGGTGACGCTCGCCACCGATCTGACCGCCACCAATTTTGTCGACACGTCGCTGAGCGCGCCCGGGGTCTGGAGTTATCGCGTGCGTGCCGTCGACTCCGCGACCGGTCTCGGCGACAGCAATAGCGTGACGCTCAATGCGTCGGCCGCCGGCGCGATCGCGAATGGCAGCTTCAAGACCGGCGCCGAACTGGGCGAGGAATGGTTGGGCGCGTCTGGCAGCTCGCTGCTTGGCTCGGCTACGGTGGCGCCGGTTCAGTCCAAGCATGTCGCTTGGGAAGTGAGCCAGAGCACAGCCGCCAGCGGCACCCAGAGTTACCACTCCGGTGCCGGACGCGCCGAATGCCTGGCACTGACATCGCGCGACTTCCAGATCACGCCGGGACAAACCGCTACGCTGCAATTCAAGCAACGCTTCGACTTGCTCGCGGGACAGGACGCCGGACTGGTGCAGGTCTCGACCAATGGCGGGAGCACTTGGCAGACCGTCACCCCGACCGGCGCCTATCCGTCGACCGTCGCTGCCGTCGGCAGCAACGCCTGCGGATTTTCCGCCGGCACGCCGGTGTTTTCCGGCAGTAATCTGGCCTGGCATCCGCGCAGCATCACACTCAGCGGTTTGACCGGATCGCTGCGTTTCCGCTTCATGTTTTCGTCCAGCGCCAATTCCGGCAATCTCGGCTGGTGGATCGACGACGTCGTGCTCAACCAGGTGCAGGTGCCGGGCACCTGTGCGGTGCAGCCGTTGTTGTTGCTCGACGGCTTCGAAGGCGAATAACGATGGGTCGCGCCGGCAGCGATGCCGGTGCCCAGTCGCTAGAATTGCCGTATGAGCAAACTCCCCATCATCCATGCGCGCCGCATGCTCGGCGAAGGCAGCCGCTTTCCGGTTGAACAGATTGACCTCGAATTCAGCAACGGCGAACGCCGCACCTACGAGCGCATGCCTGGCTCCGGTCGCGGCGCGGTGATCATCGTGCCGATGCGCGATCCGGAAACCGTGTTGCTGATCCGCGAATACGTTGCCGGCTTGCATGCCTATGAACTCGGTCTGCCAAAAGGCCGGCTCGAGCGCGGCGAAGACGTGATCGAAGGCGCCGATCGCGAACTGAAGGAAGAGGTCGGTTTCGGCGCGCGCAAGTTGACCATTCTGCGCACGCTGTCGTTGGCACCGACCTACATGGCGCATGTCACCCACGTCGTGCTGGCCGAAGATCTTTATCCCGAGCGGCTGCAAGGCGATGAGCCTGAAGAACTGGAAGTCGTGCCATGGCGGTTGGATGCACTGCACGAACTTGTCGAACGCGAAGATGTGACCGAGGGCCGCTCAATCGCGGCGCTGTTTCTGGCGCGCGAAGTGCTGTCGCGACGAGTGTCCGGCGCATGAGTGGCGTGATCACGCCGGTCTTGCTGTATGCGCTCAGAGCCCTTGCTGCCAATGCCGCCACCGCCATCATGGCGGTGTATCGACAGAGCTTCGAGGTCACAAGCAAGGACGACCGTACGCCGCTGACAGAAGCCGATCTGGCCTCGCATCGCATCCTGGTCGACGGCTTGCGCGCACTGACGCCGCAGATTCCGGTGCTGTCCGAAGAGTCTTCCGCACATGAAGTCAGCGAACGCCGCAGTTGGTCGCGTTACTGGTGCGTCGACCCACTCGACGGCACGCGTGAATTCGTCAAGCGCAACGACGAATTCTGTATTTGTATCGCCTTGATCGAGGACGGCGCGCCGGTGCTCGGCTTGGTGCATGCACCGGTCAGCAGACGCTGCCATTTCGCCGCACGCGGCCTCGGTGCTCACATTGCGGAGGCCGATGGCGCCTTACGTGAGTTGCATGCGGTCAACGTCGCGCAGACTTGGCGGGTCGCCGGCAGTCGCTCGCATGGCGATGCGCGCAGCGACGGCGTGCTGGCGAAAATCGGCACGCATGAACACCGCGCGATGGGTTCGGCCCTGAAGTTCGGTCTGATCGCCGAGGGTGCCGCCGATCTCTATCTGCGCTTCGGTCCGACCAGCGAGTGGGACACCGCCGCAGGGCAATGCATCGTCGAAGTTTCCGGGGGCAGCGTGCTCGATCTGCATGGCGAACCGCTGCGTTACAACCAGCACGAGAGCGTGCTGAATCCGGATTTTGTCGCAATGGGTGCGCTTGATGCCGAGCAACGCGCACGCGTATTCGAGGCGATGGCATGAGCACGCACGATATCGGGAAACTGCTGGCGATCATGGCGCAACTGCGCAACCCGGAGGGTGGCTGTCCGTGGGACGTGCAACAGAACTTCGCCAGCGTCGCGCCGTACACCATCGAGGAAGCCTACGAAGTCGCGGATGCGATCGATCGTGGTGACCGTAGCGACTTGTGCGACGAACTTGGCGATCTGCTGCTGCAGGTGGTCTTCCATGCGCGCATGGCGGAAGAAGAGGGCAGCTTCGCTTTCAACGACGTCGTCGCGGCGATCTGCGACAAGATGATCCGCCGCCATCCGCACGTGTTCGGCGATGCTTCGGTACGCGATGCGAGCGAACAGACGCGCCTGTGGGAAGCGCAGAAACGCGCCGAGAAAGCCGATCAGACCGATACCAGTGCGCTTGCCGGTGTCGCTGCTGGTCTGCCCGAGTGGATGCGCGCACTCAAGTTGCAGAAGCGTGCGGCCAGCGTCGGTTTCGAATGGCCGACACCGATGCCGGTGCTGGACAAGTTGCACGAAGAGGTCGAAGAGGTGCGCGCCGAGTTCGTCGCCGGGGCCGATCCGGCACGCCTGCTGGATGAAGTCGGCGACGTGCTGTTCGTCGCGGTGAACCTGGCACGGCACGCGCGCGTCGATCCGTCGGCGGCACTGCGCCACGCGAACGCGAAATTCGAACGTCGTTTCCGCGCAATGGAAGTCGCTGCGGCGTTGCAGGGCGGCGCACTGTCGAAGCTAGATCTCGCCGAGCAGGCACTGCTGTGGAATGACGCGAAACGTCATGAACGGTCTCTCTGAATCACACGTGAAAGGTGCGCTCAATCCGATGGCCGGAACAAAAATCCAACGAATCGGCCACTACACTGCGACGAGGATCGTGACGCATGATGATCGATCCAGTCTGAAAGGGCGCACAGACGCCTGCGGTTTCAAATTTTTGGAGTGAATCAATGACCAAGACCACCCCGTTCGGGCGCGCGCTGTTGCTTACGGCAACGATGTTTGCCGCAGCGACTGTGCTTGCTGAACCGCTGCAACGCAGCCTCGGGCCAGCACGTTTCGATTCCACGTCGATGATCGCTGACAAGGCGCTGCGACCGATGTCGGCGAAGTCGATCTTTGCCGACGTGACCGAGAGTCAGCGTTTGGTGGCGTCGGTTCCAGGCGCGTTTGATGAATTTGGGCGCGCGGTCGCGACCGACGGTAATACGCTCGCAGTCGGCGCCTGGGGCAACGATGAAGGCGCGGCAGATCCGGAAAATGATGCCAGTTCAGGTGACGGCGCTGTCTCGGTGTTCTTGCGAACGGGCGCGACTTGGGCGCAACAGCAACGCATCCTTCCGTCCGGCCTCGACAAGTACGACGAGTTTGGCTGGTCGGTAGCGCTTTCCGGCGACACCCTTGTGGTTGGCAGTCCGGGTGAGGACACGCTGATCGGTGGATCCGAGTCGGGATCTGTCTATGTGTTTACGCGCAGCGCTGGCGTCTGGACCGAACAGCAGAAGTTGCTCGGCAGCAATGTTGGCGTCAATTCGCGCTTCGGCTATGCGGTCGCCGTTGAAGGCGGCACGCTGATCGCCAGCGCGCCGCGGGAAAATGTCGATGGTGTTTCGCGAGCTGGTTCGGTCTACGTGTTTACGCGGTCGGGCAGTACTTGGACTCAACAGGCGCGCCTGAAGGTTGCCGGCGCCGTGGCCGACGACACTTTGGGTACGAGTGTCGATTTGTCCGGCAACTATGCGGTCATCGGAGCGGAAACAGCGGATACGCCGACTGGCGCTGATGCGGGTGCTGCCTATGTGTTCCTGCGCAGTGGCGTAAACTGGGCTTTCCAACTGCGTTTGCTCTCGCCTGCGCCGGTGGTCGGCGGAGAATTTGGACGCTCGGTCGCCATTGATGGCGGCACGATCGCCGTATCCGATCATTCGCGCGATAACGCGACCGGTCGGGTCGTTGTCTACACCGGCGCGACGACGGTGTGGCCGGTGCAGCAGACCGTGGCAGCCAGCAGTGGCCAACCGTCGGATTTCTTCGGGCACGCTGTCGCCTTGCGCGGTGATGTGCTGTTCATCGGCGCATACCAGGCCGACCTGAACACCAATGTTGATCGTGGTGCGGCGTATTCGTTTCTGCGCACCAGCAATGTCTGGGCGCAGGTGGACAAGTTCTTTGCGAGCGACGCATCGATCACCGGTGGCACTGAACGCTTTGGCTTTGGCGTTGCCTTGTCACCCAGCGTCGCTGTGGCGGGTGCGCCACTGGATGAGAATGGCGCATTGACCGACGCCGGCGCGGCGTATGTGTTCAATCGAGGCAGTGAGACGACGACAATTCTGACCGTCAACCCCGTAACGATGAGCTACGGCCAGCAGGTCACATTTAGCGCTCAGGTGACAGGTAGTACGCCGACTGGCTCAGTCGAGTTTCG
>JAYUXS010000128.1:0-1970 GCA_043752845.1 Lysobacterales bacterium
GTGTCCGGCCGAGCAGGACGCGCGCGACGCCGAAGCCGTCTGTGCGGCGATCGGCATCCCCTTCCACACCCGCAACTTCGCCGCCGAATACTGGGACGGCGTGTTCGAGAATTTCCTCGCCGAATATCGCGCCGGGCGCACGCCGAATCCGGACGTGCTGTGTAACCGCGAGATCAAGTTCAAGACCTTCATCGAGCATGCGGAAGATCTCGGCGCTTTGAGGATCGCGACCGGGCATTACGCCCAGGTCGATCAGATTGACGGCCAGTTCCGCCTGCTGCGCGGCGCCGACGACAACAAGGATCAGAGCTATTTCCTGCACCTGATCGGCCAGACGGCGTTGTCGCGCACGTTGTTCCCGATCGGCCACCTGCCGAAACCCGAAGTACGCAAACTCGCCGAAAGCGGCCAGCTGCCGACGTTTGCCAAGAAGGACTCGACCGGCATCTGCTTCATCGGCGAGCGCCGTTTCCGCGAGTTCCTCGCACGATATCTAGCGGCACAACCGGGCGTGATCGAGACGCCAGAGGGTAAACGCATCGGCCAGCATCAAGGCGTGTGCTTCTACACCATCGGCCAGCGCGAAGGCCTCGGCATCGGCGGCGTGCGCGGTTTTCCCGAGGCGCCCTGGTTTGTGGTCGGCAAGGACATCACGCGCAATGTGCTGATTGCCGTGCAAGGCACCGACCATCCGCTGCTGTTTTCGACGCGCCTGACCGCACACGCACCGGGCTTTGTCTCCGGACATGCACCTGCAAGCACGTTCAGCTGCACCGCGAAGACGCGTTATCGGCAACCGGACCAGCACTGCGATGTGCAGATCGAGCCGGACGGCTCGCTGGTCGTGCAGTTCGACGCAGCGCAGCGCGCGGTAACGCCGGGCCAGTCCGTGGTGTTCTATGACGGTGCGGTGTGTCTCGGTGGTGCCGTCATCGCGGCGACCAATGCCGCTTACGGCGGTCTGGCATGAACGCCGACCGCGAGCAGGTGATCGCCTTCGCGGCGATGTTCCAGGCGCTCGGCTGCGTGCATCAACTGGCCGAAACCGGGCGCTGCGACACCGACGCCGCGCAAGCGGTGATCGACGCGATCTTCGCGATCGACAGCGTCGATGCCGAGTCGCTGTATGCACCGACGCGCTTGCATCCCGGGCTCGACATCGCCTGCGGGCAACTCGAGCGCAATCCCGGCGACGCGATCCTGCGCATGGGCATCACCATCCTGCGTCTGGAACGTCGCTTGATGCGCGATGCCAAGCTCGCGAAAGTCTTGCGCGATCGCATCAGCGACATCGAGCGCGCGCGCAGCGCCTTTGGCAACCAGCACGAAAACGTGCACGCACGCCTTGCCGAAGCCTATACGCAGACCGTCAGCAACCTGCAACCGCGGGTGATGGTGCAGGGCTCGCCCCTGCATCTGCAGCAGGAACGCACCGTCCAGCAGATCCGCGCCCTGCTGCTGGCCGCAATCCGCGCCGCCGCAATGTGGCGTCACGTCGGCGGCAACGGCTGGCGGCTGTTCTGGCGACGCAAGCGCTGGTTGGCGATGGCGCGCAGTCTGCGCCCGTCTGGTTGATCGACCTCCGCAACAATTCGCCCATTTTCATTTCGCTCGCACCCGGTTCTGCGCGATAATCGCGCGCTTGCCGTGTCGGCCTTGCCTGACGCGGCCTTCCGCAACTCTCTGTTCCGCCAAGGAATCATCATGCGCGATACATTTTCGGTGCTCGACACACTGCATCTCAATGGCAAGGCCTACCGCTACTTCTCGCTGGCGAAATTCGGGCAGAAGCACGATATCCAGCGTCTGCCTTACGCGATGAAGATCGTGCTCGAGAACCTGTTGCGCTTCGAAGACGGCGTGAACATCACCATGAAGGAAGTCGAAGCGGTCGCGAAGTGGGACGCCAAGGCGGAACCCGATACCGAGATCAGCTTCATGCCGGCACGTGTGGTGCTGCAGGATTTCAC
>JAYUXS010000129.1:0-1968 GCA_043752845.1 Lysobacterales bacterium
AGCGTTTGCGCACCGCCGAATCGATGGCGATATAACGGACCTGGTGCTTAGTACTTGTCATCGCATGCGCTCCGTAGTGCCGCGATGATAGGGGTGTTGACCACCTTGATTGATCGCGCGATCAGTCGGCGACCGGATCGACCGATACCTTCCAGCGCGCGGCGATCAAGCCTCAACGATCTTCGATGGACGTGAACGGCCGGTCGTCCGGCCCGATGTAATTCGCGCTCGGACGGATGATCTTGCCGTCGATACGTTGCTCGATGATGTGCGCGCTCCAGCCGGCGGTGCGCGAGATCACGAACAGTGGCGTGAACATCGGCGTCGGCACGCCCATCATGTGGTAGCTGGACGCGCTGTACCAGTCGAGATTCGGGAACATCTTCTTGATGTCCATCATCAGCGTCTCGATGCGCTCGCTGACATCGAACAGGCGCTGGTTGCCGCCTGCCGCACACAAGCGCTTCGAAATATCCTTGATGATCGGATTGCGCGGGTCGCCGATGGTGTACACCGGATGCCCGAAGCCGATGATGATTTCGCGGCGCTCCATGCGCGCGCGGATGTCGGCGTCGGCATCGCTGACCGATCGGTAGCGGGCGATGATTTCCATCGCGACTTCGTTGGCGCCACCGTGCTTCGGACCACGCAATGCGCCAATCGCGCCGGTGATCGCGGAATGGAAATCGGAACCGGTGCCGGCGATCACGCGCGCCGCAAAAGTGCTGGCATTGAACTCGTGCTCGGCGTACAGAATCAGCGACTGGTCGAGTGCACGCACATGCAGGTCGCTCGGCGCCTTGCCATGCAGAAGATGCAGGAAATGCGCGGCGATCGAGTCGTCATCGGTTTCGACATCGATGCGGCGGCCGTTGTGGCTGAAGTGATACCAGTACAGCAGCATCGAACCGAAGCTCGCCATCATCCGGTCAGCGATATCACGAGCCTCGTTGACCGGGCGCGTGTCCTTCTCCGGAAATACCGTGCCGAGCACCGAGCAACCAGTGCGCATCACGTCCATCGGATGCGTATTCGCGGGCAACAACTCGAGTGCATCCTGCACCGACGGCGGCAAGCCACGCAGCCGCTTCAACTTCGTCTTGTACGCGACCAGTTCCGCACGCGTCGGCAAATGCTCGTGCACGAGCAGATGCGCGATCTCCTCGAACGTGCCCTGCTCGGCCAGATCCTTGATGTCGTAACCGCGATAGTTCAGATCGTTGCCGGTACGCCCAACGGTACAGACCGCGGTATTGCCCGCAACGACGCCGGAAAGCGCAACGGATTTCTTGGGTTTGAAGGTGCTGACGGTGACTGGATCTGACATGGGGGTTCCGCTTACTTGTTGTTGGCAAACAGCGCGTCGAGCTTCTGCTCGTAGCTGTGGTACTCGAGGAAGTCATACAGCTCGGCACGCGTCTGCAGGGTGTCGATGATGTTTTTCTGCGTGCCTTCGCGGCGCACAGTTTCGTAGAAGTGAAGCGCGGCCTTGTTCATGGCGCGATAGGCGCCGCAGCAGTAAAGGGCGATGTCGACGCCGCTGTCGCGCAGTTGGTCGGTGGTGAAGAGCGGCGTCGAACCGAATTCGGTGAGGTTGGCGAGGATCGGGACCTTGACCGCAGCTTTGACGCGTCGATAGTCGTCGAGCGAGCGCATCGCTTCCGGGAACACCATGTCGGCACCCGCTTCGACGTAGGCGCAGGCGCGATCGATGGCCGAGTCGATGCCTTCGACAGCAGCGGCATCGGTGCGCGCCATGATCACGAAGTTCGCGTCGGTGCGGGCATCGACAGCCGCCTTGATGCGATCGACCATCTCCTCGCGCGTGACCACTTCCTTGCCCGGACGATGGCCGCAACGCTTCTGTCCGACCTGGTCTTCCATATGCACGGCGGCAACGCCGATGTTGATGAAGGAGCGGACCGTGCGCGCGATGTTGAAGGCACCGCCCCAGCCGGTATCGATATC
>JAYUXS010000130.1:0-1967 GCA_043752845.1 Lysobacterales bacterium
GCGCGCCGCTGCACGAGACGCCGCGCAACATCGTGATCGCCTCGTGGTCGCAGACACTTTCTCGGCGGCCCAGCATCGTAACGGCAGCATCGACCTGCCGACGCGTCTCGAAACACTTCGCGAACTGATCGCAGCCAAACGCCAAGTCGTCGATGCCGAACTCGCGCTGATGCAGGCGCATGTCACCCTGCAACGCGCGCTGGGTGGCGGCTTTGAACAACCAGACGTTTGAGGAGTTCAACGTGAATGCATCGGCCAAACATATCTGCATCGCCTGGTAGTCAGATCACCCGGACCTTGTCGTTTGGACTCAGCGATTTGCTTCTGTTGCCCGCACGCAAACGATTTGCCGCTGGCGAACTCGAACGCTTGCAGGAATTTTTCGCCAACGAGCTGCTGACGCTCGCTGCCGAAGTCGAGGCCGCGTGGTTCGAATCCGTCAGCGCCGACCCGGACTTCGGCGCACCGGTGCGCCGCGGCCCGCCGCCGGGGGCTGCACCGACGCTCAAGGCGAAGCCAGTCGATCACGCATCGATGAAACACGGATAGGAGCACGGCCCGGCTACGTGCCCCAGCGAACCAAACATTGCCCCGCACAGGGCGTAAGTTCTTGCCAGCTGACGGTGCTCAGTCAAGGAGTTTCAGCTTGCATCCCATCTCTGACGCTTTCGTTTTTTTCGGCGCCACCGGCGATCTTGCGCACAAGAAAATTTTTCCGGCGTTGCAGGCGATGCTCAAGCGCGGTGACCTGGACATGCCGATCATCGGTGTCGGGCGTTCCGACTGGTCGCTTGCGCAACTGCGCGAGCGCGCGCGCGACAGTGTCGAACGTCATGGCGGCGTGGACGAGCCGGCCTTTGCGAAACTGTGGGCACAACTGCGCTACGTCGATGGCGACTACAACGATGCCACGACCTTTCAGCGTCTGCGCCAGGCGCTTGCGGAAGCGACACGGCCACTGCATTACCTGGCCATTCCGCCGCATGCGTTCGCCGCGGTGGTGCAAGGGCTTGCTGCAAGCGGCTGCGCCAGCAACGCGCGTGTCGTCGTCGAAAAACCGTTCGGCCGTGACCTCGCATCGGCGCAGGCCTTGAACCAGACTTTGCACGCGGTTTTTCCCGAATCGGCGATCTTTCGCATCGATCATTATCTGGGCAAGGAAGCGGTGCAGAACCTGATCTATTTTCGTTTCGCCAATACGTTCCTGGAGCCGGTGTGGAACCGCAATTATGTCGACAACGTGCAGATCACGCTCGCTGAAGATTTCGGTGTGCAAGGTCGCGGCGCTTTCTACGACAACGTCGGTGCGCTCCGCGACGTGGTGCAAAACCATCTGTTGCAGGTCGTCGCGTTGTTGGCAATGGACGCTCCGATCGGCGCTGACCCGCAGTCGATCCGCGCCGAAAAACTGCGGCTGTTTCGCGCCATGCAACCGTTGCAACCCGGGCACGTGGTGCGCGGGCAATTTCGTGGCTATCGCGACGAAGCCGACGTGGCGCGGGATTCGCAGACCGAAACCTTTGCCGCCTTGCGTCTTGAGATCGACACCTGGCGCTGGGCGGGTGTGCCGTTCTACATCCGTGCCGGCAAATGCCTGCCGGTCACCGCGACCGAAGTGATCGTCCAACTAAAACCGCCGCCGCTCCCGATCTTCGACGAACCGCTGCCCGCCCGCTCCAACTATTTTCGATTTCGGCTCAGTCCCGAGGTCGTCATCTGCGCCGGCGCGCGCGTGAAGCACGCGGGCGATGCGCTGCGCGGTGACGATGTCGAACTGGTCGCGCGACATCAGCCCGCCGGCCAGAAGGCGCCCTATGAAAGATTACTCGGCGACGCGATCCGCGGTGACACCGGTTTGTTCACCGACGACGCCGCGGTCGATGCGGCGTGGCGCGTGGTCGAGCCCTGCCTGAACACCGCCGAAGACGTTGAAATTTACGCGCCTGGCACCTGGGGACCAGCGTCAG
>JAYUXS010000131.1:0-1961 GCA_043752845.1 Lysobacterales bacterium
GCGGTGGAAGCGGCAGTCGCCGCCGGCGCTCGCGATGCGACCGGACGCCGCGGTCTCGGTGCGTCGAGGCTCGCGGTGTTCACGCAGCAACTCGCGACCCTGCTTGGTGCCGGATTGCCGATCGACGAAGCCCTGGGCGCATTGGCCGACGAAGCCGACGACCTGCGTCTGCGGCATCTGGTCGCCGCGTTGCGCGGTCGGGTGCGCGAAGGTCGCAGTCTTGCGGCGGCGCTCGCCGAATTTCCGGAATCGTTCGACGAGTTGTTCGTCGCCACCGTCACCGCCGGCGAAAGCAGCGGCCAGCTCGATGGCGCCCTGCATCGCCTCGCCGAATACGCCGACCAGCGCGACAGCCTGCAACGCGAACTGTGGACGGCACTCGCTTATCCGATTTTGTTGCTGGTTGTCGCCGGCGCCGTGGTGCTGGGCTTGATGACCAGCGTTGTGCCGAAAGTGATCGACGTGTTCGAGAATCTCGGACGAGACCTGCCCTGGCTGACCCAGGCCATGGTCGCGCTGTCGCGTTTCCTGTCGGCCTGGGGGCTATGGCTCGGTGTCGCCTTGGTGATCGCACTAGTGGTAACCAGCCTGGCTTTGCGTCGCCCCGCGGTGCGGGCGGCATTGGATGCTTTCCTGTTGCGCATTCCCGGTCTTGGTCGCCTGCTGCGGGCGATGGACACGGCGCGGGCGACGCGCACACTGGCGGTGCTGATCGGCAGCGGCGTGCCGGTGCTCGATGCCTTGAAACTGGCGGTCGGCACGGTGCGGCGCGAGCCGATGCGCGTGGCCTTGCGACAGGGCGCGATCCGCGTGCGCGAAGGCGCGACGCTGGCGCGTGCGCTCGGCGAATCGCGTGCCATGCCACCGGTGGCATTGCGCCTGATCGGCAGCGGCGAAAAGAGCGGTCAGCTCGCATCCATGCTCGAAGCGGCTGCAAAACAGCAATCGCGCGAAGTGCGCACGCACCTCGGCGTGCTCGCGGCGATCCTCGGTCCGGTCGTGATCCTGCTGGTCGGTGCCGTGGTGTTGGCGATCGTGCTCGCCATCCTGCTGCCGATCTTCGAACTGAACTCGCTGGTCGGGCGCACATGATCCGCTTCGACGCGGTTGGAAAACGCTATGCCAATGGCGGCGATGCGCTCAGCGATCTGAGCTTCGAGATCGAGACCGGCGAAATGGTCTTCGTCACCGGCCATTCCGGTGCGGGCAAGAGCACCCTGATCAAGTTGCTGGCACTGATCGAGCGCCCGACGCGTGGCCAGATCGTGATCGACGGCGAGCACCTGGCGCACACGCGCGGTGCGCGTATCGCCGCTTACCGGCAGCGCCTCGGTCTGGTGTTCCAGGACTATCGCCTGCTCGAAGACCGCAGTATCGCCGCCAATGTCGCGTTGCCGCTGGCCATTGCCGGTTGCGACCACACCGAAGCGCAGAAGCGCGTGCGTGCCGCGCTCGATCTGGTCGGGCTCGGCGGCCGTGAAAAAGCGACGCCGAGCATGCTCTCGGGCGGCGAGCAGCAACGCGTCGGCATCGCCCGCGCCATCGTTGCGCGTCCGGCCCTGATCGTGGCCGACGAGCCGACCGGCAATCTCGATCCACAACTCGCGAGCGAGATCATGCAGCTGTTCGTCGCGCTCGCGCATACCGGCAGCACGATTCTCGTCGCCTCGCATGACCTGCATCTGATCCAGCGCATGAAGCGGCGCGTGCTGGTGCTCGACAAGGGTCGGCTGATCGACGACTTCCGTCCGCCGGGCAAGCCGGCATGAAGCGCAACCGGCCCAGGACCTCGCGCACCGAGGCATTGCCCTTGCCCGGAAACATCCGCATCGCCCGCAATCGCGGCATGGAGCGCGCCAGTGCCGCGCAATGGTGGACCCAGCATCGCCTGGCGGCGCGCGCCGCATGCGCCCAGTTGCTGGCACATCGCATCGGTACGTTGGTCAATGTATTCGTGATCG
>JAYUXS010000132.1:0-4802 GCA_043752845.1 Lysobacterales bacterium
CGCCATCTGCACACCGGTCAACAGATGCGGCTGCGACTGGTCCGCGTATTCGTAGAGGCGAACGGTGCCGCCCGGGTAACTGGTCGACACCAAATTTCCCCAAGTGTCATAGGTGTAGGCCCATGTACGACCGGTGTGATCCTTCACCGAGTTCAGCTGCGCATACGTGTCGTAGGTGAAGTCGAGATACTCGCCCGTGTTGGCAGTGACGCGGCCCAACTTTCCTTTGCGGTCATAAGTGATGGTCTGCGTGCGGCCGTGCAAGTCAGTGATGCTGGTCAGACGACCTGTGGCATCGAAGGTCTCGCGTGATTGATATTGATCGGTGAAAGTCCAGCCGCCCGCCGCTGGCGCAAGCGAAACGTGATTGAACGCATCAGTTGTCCAACTGGCGCCACTGGGAAGAAACTTGATCGAGCGACCATCGGGGCGACGCACGTAGGCAGGCGCGCCGGAAGTCGTCGGCACGATCACGCGTGCGTCGTAACTGGTATTCCAATTCGTCTTGGTCTGACCTGACTTTGCGCCGAGGCTCGTGTAGAACCGTTCGAATTTGTTTGGCGACAGACCAGATTGCGCGTAATCGACTTCGCGTCGGGTGTTGTTACCCGACGTGATCGAGATGGGGTCGCCTTCTTCATCCGCCAAATCGTTCGATTCGCCTCCGTTTTCGGATTGGTTTTCCGGGGTTTCGGGCTTTTGATCCTTGGCCACAGCTGTAAACTCAAGTACCAACGGTTGGCTCGTCGCCTTGGACGTGATCCAGAGTTGGTACACATCGGTTGCAGCGCCGAATTTGATTTTGGCGCGAAAGCGACTGTCGCCTTCCGGCTTGAAATTTTCGGTGAGCAACTCACCATCTGGCGTGTCACCGTTCGGCTCGGTTACTTCACCACCCGTGCTGTTAACGGGCGGATCCAGCCTGAAATCTACCCAGAAACTTTCATTGAAATCGACAATCGGAAACTCAACGATTGCGCCCGCGGGGTTTTTCATCACAACCGCAATGGGCTCGCGGATCAATTGCCCCACAGGTGCCGATTGGTTGTTGCCCGACTCGACCGCGAAGGTTGCAGGCAGCACGGTAAATGACTCACTAATGATTGACGTCGACGCGGATCCTGCAAAGGTAGGCTTGGCAATGCCCTTCAGATATTGCGACACGAGCGGCGCTTGATGCGGAAAATAGAAATCGAAACCCGCCCCACCCCAGAAGCACCAGTCGGTGCCCCACGTGTTCCAGCGATAGCCTTTGCGACCATAACTATCCGTCGGACATGCCGGATCAGTCTGCATCGTCAAACCCTCACCGCTCCCGCTTCCGGTTTGATCCTCAACCCATAGGCGATAGTAGTCGTAGGCGTTGTCGAACTCGACGTGGACGTATCGCGAGTAGTCGGTCGAATACATCTGCGTGCCGTCAATGAACTCGGACAGGCAAGCGCCGGTGAAATAGTCCTTGTCGCCAGCATCTGCACACCGCGAGTGGAAAACGATGTCGTTCGATTTCGAGCGATTCCTGGGATTGATGGCAGAAACGTATTTGATGCCCTCGCCAATTCGTTGCCCAGAAATCGGCGCGATGGCTTTGGAACCGACGCTCTCCAGCAACATTTGGTGCTGGATTTGCTCGGCGTCGGTGGCGTCGCGGTAGGCCTGCGACTCGGCCTGATTCGGCTGCTTTGATTGGGCGACAAGCGCGATTGCGAGTGCGATGAAGCCGATGACGCGTGGCATGCAATTGAACATGGAAACCCCAGAGAAAATTCAAAACGTGGCCGACTCGATCGTCGACGCCTTCCTGCGTAGAAATCGAATGACCTTCAAAAGCATTGCGCTCGACCACGCACCTCGCTCGGGAGATGCCTGTCGGGCAACAAAGGAACGGATGCACCGCGCTATTCCGCCGCCATGCGCGACGAGCGGGCGCGCACCCTAGCCACGATCGTGGCGAATTGCAAACAGAGCAGACACGTCAGTCTGCATCCTCACCCGCGCGGATGATGCTCGGCGTGGATGCGTTTCAGGCCTTCGCGGGCGATGAGGGTGTAGATCTGGGTGGTGGAGAGGCTGGCGTGGCCGAGGAGCATTTGCAGCACGCGCAGGTCGGCGCCGTGGTTCAGCAGGTGGGTTGCGAATGCATGACGCAGGCCGTGTGGCGAGATCGGGCGGTGGATGCCGGCGCGGGCGGCGAGTTTCTTGACGATCAGCCAGAAGGTCTTGCGCGACAGCGGTGTGCGCCGGTTGGTGACGAACAGGCTCTTGCTCGGGCGGCCTTTCAGCAGCGACGGGCGCGCGTCGGTCACGTAGCGCGTCAACCAGTCGAGTGCCACTTCGCCGACCGGCACCAAACGATCCTTGTCGCCCTTGCCGCGCACGCGCAGAGCGCCCTGGCGCAGGTTGACCTGATCGACTTCGAGCGTGACCAGTTCGGTGACGCGCAAGCCGGTCGCGTACATCATCTCAATCATGGCGCGGTCGCGCAGTCCGAGCGGCGTGGCGATATCCGGCGTGTTGAGCAGCAGTTCGACTTCGCTCTCGCCGAGCGCCTTCGGCAACGGCTTTGGCAATTTCGGTGCATCGATCAGCGCGGTCGGATCGACCGAGATGCGACCCGTCCGCAACAGGTGCCGATAGAACAGCCGCATCGCCGACAACATGCGCGCACTGCTGCGCGCACCGATGCCGCTGCGGCCACGTTCGGCCAGCACCGCAAACAGGTCTTCGCGCGTGGCTGCATCAAGCGCGCGACTGCGGGCCGCGAGCAGACGATCGACTGCGACCAGATCGGCGCGATAGGACGCGAGCGTGTTCTTCGACAAACCCAGCTCCGACCACAACTGTTCCAGCACCGAACGGATCAGCGCGTCATTGGGGCTTGCGGGCAGCTTCGTTACCATGCCCGCCACCTTATCCCGAGCCCGCGACCTTGCAAACCGACCCACCGATCTACGCGCCACTGTGGCGTCGCGTAATGGCTGCCCTTTACGACCTGTTGCCACTCGCAGCACTGCTGATGATTGCGACCGCGATGGCGTTGGTGTTGGCGCGTCTGTCGGTGCCCATGGAGCGCGCCGATCTGGTGTTGCGCAGCGGCTGGCCGCATCTGCTGTTGCAGGTGTGGTTGGGCGTATTGACGCTCGCCTACTATCTGGTGTCGTGGCTGCGCGGCGGCCAGACCATCGGCATGCGCGCCTGGCGCATCGCAGTGCGCGCCGACACGGACATGCTGACGCTCAAGCGTGCACTGCTGCGCTTCGGCATCGGCCTGTTTGCGCCGATCGGCTGGCTGTGGTGTCTGTTCGATGCGAAGCGCCGCGCGCTGCATGATCTCGCGGCACACACGGTCGTCATCCATCGGCCGAAACGCTGAAGCTTGGCGTCAGAAGCTGCGCCGCAACCACAGCCAGGACACGGCCATCGCCAACAGCGGCGGCAAGGCATAGGCGAGCGGCAGTGGACCGTGCGCGACTTCGACGGCATTCACGATCGCCTGCTGGCCGTAGTAGAACCCGATCGCGATGGTCAGGCCGAAGAACAGGCGCTTGCCGAAACCGCCGGAACGCAGCGACGAGAATGCGAACGGCATCGCCAGCAACGCCGTGGCGAGCGCACTCAAGGGATAGAACACGCGCGCCCAGAACGCCGATTCGAAAGCTTGCGCGTCGAGGCGATTGCGCTCGAGATAGGCGATGTGTTCGCGCAATTCGCGCATCGACTGGTAATGCGGCCGCACTACCGACGCGGCGATCAGGGCCGGATCGAGCGCGACCTCCCAACGCCACTGCGCCATCGTCTCCGGCACCACGGCATCGGCGCCAAACACGTAGCGCTGCACCTTGGTGAATAGCCAGCTGCCGGCATCGTGACGCGCTTTCTCGCCACGGGTGATGGACAGCAAGCGGCCCTTCTCGTCGAAGCGGTACAGACGCGCATCGATCAGTTCGACATCACCACCGACGAAGGCGCCGCGCGTCGCGTTCAACAGGTCCTCGTGGTCGCGCGCCCACACGCCCGAAGCATTGGAGGTGACCAAGTCCTGTGACTTCGCACCGATCGCCACGCCCTGTGCCGCGCGCTCGCCGGCCGGACCGATCGATTCACCAATCAGCACGGCGCCCGCGGTGACCACGGCGAGCGACAACAAGCCGCCCAGACACAGCCGCAGCTTCGACCAGCCGGCGGCACGCAAGGCCGTGAGTTCCGACGTTGGGGCCAGGCCACCGAGCCCCATCGCGGCACCGATGGCGGCCGCCAAGGGGAACAGGTCGTACATGCGTCGCGGGATCGTGTAGGCGACGTAGGTCACCGCCATCGCCAGCGTGTAATCGCCCTCGCCGATCTCGTCGATCTCGCGTACTAAGGCGCTGATCACATCGATGCCGACGAAGATCACGAGCGACAGCAGGGCGGCACCGAGAACCTGCACCGCGATCAGACGATCAGCGCGCTTCAAGCCCATCATGGGAAGCCGATCATGCGCGCACCCGCGCCGGTCGTGGCAGGCGACTGCCGAGTGCATACAGCACGACGAACACCAGCAATGCGGCACCGTGCACCCACCACAGTCCAGCGGCCATCGGCAGGCTGCCGTCGGCGAGCCAGCCGCGGCCGAGCGCGAGCAGATTGAAGTACACGACATAGGCGAGCACGGCGATGATCAACTTGCCGAAGCGCGGCGAACGTGGCGCCGAACGCGCCAGCGGAAACGCCAACAAGGCCAGCACCAATGCCGAAATCGGCAAGGCCGCACGCCAATGTAATTCGGCCTGATCGGCGCGGCGATTGCTGGCGAACAGGAC
>JAYUXS010000133.1:0-4801 GCA_043752845.1 Lysobacterales bacterium
ATCGAATTGATGATCACAGTAGCGATCATCGGAATTTTGGCTGCGATTGCGGTTCCAAGCTATCAGGACTACATCCGGAAAGGTCGCCGCACAGAAGCGCTGAGGGTGCTTCAGGAAATTCGTATGGCGCAGGAACGCTGGCGCGCCGACCGGCCGTCCTACGGAACGCTGGCAGATGTGGGTAATCCGGGTGCCAGCAACACCTACTACACGTTTACCGTTGCCATGGCGGCTGGTCCGCCGAGTACGTTTACGGCAACCGCCACTGCGGCCGCAGTCGGCAACCAGAACTTGGACAGACAGAGCGGACTGGCGTGCAACGTCCTGACTATTGATCAGGCCGGTGTAAAAGGTCCGGTGGCTAGTGCAGTTTGCTGGCGCGATTGACCAGCCTCCCATGCCTCAAGCCACCACCCGATAACAAGGCTGATAAGCCGCCCCACCCGGCAATTTCATGCGGTGCTGCTCGACGAACGCGGCGAGCAGTTCGTCCAGCGCGGTCATGATTTCGGGTTCACCGTTGATCTCGAACGGGCCATGTTGTTCGATCGCGCGGATACCTTCTTCCTTCACGTTGCCGGCGACGATGCCTGAGAAGGCACGTCGCAGTTCTGCGGCGAGCACGTGTTTTTCCTGAGCGCGGTCCAGCTTCAATGCGGCCATGTTGGCGTGCGACGGTTTGAACGGCTGTTGCAGGGCGTCGTCGATCTTCAGCGACCAGCTGAAGAAGAACGCGTCTTTCTCCGCAATACGGTTGCGTCGCACCTTTTCGATGCCGACGGCAGCGACCGCTGCAGCCTCTGCGGGGTCATCGATGATGATGCGATATTTCTGGGTGACGCTTTCGCCCAGGGTCAGTCTCAGAAACGCATCGATCTGCTCGAAATAGGCTGCGGAATTTTTCGGGCCGGTCAGGATCATCGGCAGCTGGATATCGGCGTTGTCCGGGTGCAGCAGGATGCCGAGCAGATAGAGAATTTCCTCGGCCGTACCGACACCACCCGGGAACACGATGATCGCGTGCGCGACGCGCACAAAGGCCTCCAGACGTTTCTCGATGTCGGGCATGATCACCAGGTGATTCACGATCGGATTCGGTGACTCGGCCGCAATGATGCCGGGCTCGGTGATGCCGATGTAGCGATTGGTGCGGCGACGCTGCTTGGCATGGCCGATGGTGGCACCCTTCATCGGCCCCTTCATCGCGCCCGGGCCGCAGCCGGTGCAGATGTCGAGACCGCGCAGACCGAGCTGGTAACCGACTTTCTTGGTGTACTCGTACTCGTCGCGCTTGATCGAGTGGCCGCCCCAGCAGACCACCAGATTCGGATCCAGATGCGGGCGCAAGATGCGCGCATTGCGCAGGATCTCGAACACCGCGTTGGTGATGCCGCTGGACTCGGCCAGATTGAAGCGCCCGGACTGGATGTCGCTGGCGACGAAGGCGATATCGCGAATGACCGCGAACAGCAGTTCGCTGATGCCACGGATGATCTCGCCATCGACAAAAGCTTCGCCCGGCGCGTTGATCAATTCGAGCTTGATGCCGCGATCCTGCTGATGCACCTGGATATCGAAATCGGGATAACGTTCGAGCAGCGCGCGCGGATCATCCGACGTGGAACCGCTGGAGAGCACGGCGAGCGCGCAGCGACGCATCAGCAGGTGCAGGCCGCCATGGCTGGCGTCGCGCAAGCGACCGACTTCCTGGCGCGACAACACATCCATGCCGCCAATTGGCGAAATTCGGGCATTCAAGGTAACCGGTGACATTCTTCTGAGTTCCTGTGATCAAAAACGCGCCGGAGCGCGATACGAACGAATCAAACTTCGTTCATCAATTCCGCAGGCACGCCGCCTGCGACATGGTGTGCGTCGACCCCGCGTTCGCACAGCAGATACGTGGCCGAGGCACTGCGCCGACCAGTGTCGCAATAGACCGCGCAGGCGCGATTCGGGTCCAGCTGGACCGCCAATTCGCGCAGGCGCGCCAACGGCAGGTTGATGGCGCCAGGCACGTGGCCGCGCGCGAATTCTTCGGCGAGCCGCACGTCGACGAGCTGGAATTCGGGCCCGACATCTTCCACCACGATCTGGGCCAGCACCGGCGCTTTCAGCAAACGCTCGAAATCATGGGCATCGATTTTCATCACTGCGATATCGGTCAGTGCCCGCACCGTCGCATTGCGCGGGTTCCCGGACAACAGCGCCTCTTCGCCGAATCCGCGTCCGACGCCGAGCAGCGACAATTCGGTTTCGTTCAAGCCGTCGTCGTCCTGGCTTACCACCTGGACGCGGCCGTCGGTGAGGATGAAATAGCAGTCACCCTTGTCGCCTTGCTGAATCACGACGTCGCCGGCATTGAACTTGGCGGCGCGCATGCACGAGAACAGTTGCGCGATGTTGCCGGGCGGGATGCGATGGAACGCCTGATTCTGCAGCAGGGCGGTCATCCAGTCCTGCGGCTCGTCTTCAGTATCGGGCCGGCGCCGACCATGGTCGGTCACTTCCAGCCCACCAGTTTGCGACCAGGTGAGCACCAGATCGAGATGCTCGCGATCGACAATCAGTACTTGCGCAGTCTTTAGGCACGTCGCCGTCTGCGCGCGTCGGGCGCCAGTCGCGAGGGCATTACGCGCCTCCGCAGTTTCGGCGCGAACCACGCGGCCGTGACTGCCGTCGAACAGTTCGACTTCGCCGGAGACCAGATACGGCACAGTCTGCGCGCTGTCGCCACGCGAAAAAATGATTTGCCCCGGATGATAGGTACCGATGCGGGCGTGCTTGGCCAGCTCGGCACGATCCGTCGGCAGCAAGGCACCGAGCGGGACAAAGTTCTTGAAGAGACTGATGTTGACCATTCCGCTGGTCAGTTCAACTGCAATGCCAATCAAGGCGGGGTGAGAGAATTCCGCAGAATGCGCGTTCGGTCAAGGCATCGGTGCCAAAAGGCGTTGTCGCGAAAAGGGGCGTCGCCAAAAGGGGGCGTCGCTAAAAGAAACAGCCCGCACTGGGCGGGCCGTCTCGTTTGCCTGGATTTCGCGACGATCAGAACTCGTAGCGGAAACCAACCTGTGCCGACCAACGCGACTGACCAACTTCGTCACGCGTACGCAGACTCGGGGTTCGATCGAACTGGTAGATATAGCGGTTGGTTGCGGCATCCACACCGGCCATGCGTGCCACCGGCAGGAAGCCCGGGAAACCGGTCTCTTCGATCAGACCCCAGTCTTCGTTCAGCAGATTGCCGAAGTTGACGATGTCGAGGAAGATTTTCGACTTGTTGTCGCCGAAGAAGCCCGGCAATTCCTGTTCGATGTGCAGGTCGACCTGGTTCACCCACGGCATGCGGTCGCCGTTGGCTTCGACGACCTGACCGCGGTGCGAGTTCAGGTAGTCATTGCTCTCGACGTAGCTCCAGAACGCAGCTTCTTGGACCGCACCGGTAACGATCTGTCCATTGATCAGCGCATCCGAGAAGATCACGTCGCCCGGACCCGTCGGCACGTAGAACAAGTCGTTGTTTAGACCCGTTCCGGTGCGGCCGTCACCGTTGGCATCACCTCGATAGGTATAGCTGAAGGGCAGGCCAGTACGGCTCTCCATGAACATACCGAACGTGGTGTCCAGATCACCAAAGAAATCTTCGGTATATGAGACGTAAGCCGAGAAGCGGTCCTTGATCTCATAGGTCGCACGCCGCGCCTCGTTGGTGTTGGGGTTGAAGATCGCGTTTTGGCGGAAATTCGACTCCGACTGCGAACTCAGACCGTTCTGCACTTCCTCAGCTTCGGTGTAAGTATAGGCAACCTTGGCGTACCAGTTGTCCTCAAGCGGCTTTTCGAGGGACAACACAGCCTGACGGCCACTGCCCTTCGAGGTGTTCTCAAGCAGGATCACGTCGCCAAATCCGGCACGGCGATTGGCCTGATTGCCCGGAGTGATGTTAGTCGCGCGGGTGGTCGCGTTGGTGAACGAAGCCGCCGCTGTATTGGCATAGTAGTGGTAACGCCCATCGGGCAGCACGCCGCGCGGCGTACCGAGGTTCAGGTGGTTGTAGAAGATCGCGTGGTTGACTTCGGTCAGCATCACTTCCGTGGAAGCGACGAGGCCGTGCCACGGCAATTCATGGTCGAACGCGAGGTTGGCCTTCCAGACCGTCGGCTGCTTGAAGTCTGGCGACAGGATGTCGACAACCTGTCGGCCTGGCGAGCCAACATTGGTCAACGGGTTGTCCGGATCGAAAGTTGCACCAGGACGATCACCAGCCGCATTCTGGGATGAGAACGACAGGGCGTTGAACCGCAGGCCGTCATTCTGGAACGCGCCGGTCAGCCACACGCCCGGCGCGGAACCGGTGAACAGGCCAAAGCCGCCGCGCACCTGGGTCGGACGCTCGCTGTCGAAGGTGTAGTTGAAGCCAAGACGCGGCTGAACCACCGAGTTGCCGTCAATGGTGCCGTCATTGCTCAGACCGAACGCATTGAACACCGACTGATTGAACTGAGGCCGGTCATCCGTGCTCGGGATGTCGATGCGCACGCCATAGTTCAGCGTCAGGTTGTAGTTGTACGCCCAGGTGTCCTGCAGGAACAAGCCGAGATTGTCGAGGGTCCATACTGCTGCCAACGATTCGACGCCGGCCGCCGCGTTGGTCGGCACGCGAACGTCGTAATTGCGGTAGCGACCGGCTTCGAAGTCGGCGACGCTGCGGAAACGATAGATGCCGAATACGTCACGACCGAACAGGTTGTAGATGTCGGTGCTCTTGTAGTCCGCACCAAACTTGATGGTGTGATCG
>JAYUXS010000134.1:0-1956 GCA_043752845.1 Lysobacterales bacterium
CTGAGCTGGCGTGCCGGCGGCATGAGCGACCGTCGACGCGCGCGCGTCTACGCCAATCTGCGCGAGTGGAGCCGCGGGGTGAAGACCTTGCGCACCGAACATTCGACCGCCGAAATCACCGCGCGGGCGGTGTTGCTGTTGCACGATCTGGATACCGAAATCCGTGCGCGCACCAGGAACGACAAGGACATCGACAACGTCACCCGCATCCTGCGCGAGTTGCGCAAGGTGTCGACGCTGGAATTCATCGCCGCGACTGAAAAAGTGCTCGGCGGCAAGTCGAAGGTATTGGCCACGCCATTGCTGAAATAGCGGATTGTTTTCCTCTCTCCCGCGGGGGGGGGGGAGAGAGGAGAAGTGCGATCGATCAACCCTGCTTTGCGTCGATCCGCTGATGGATCGCAGAACGCGCGTCGGCATCAAGTCCAAGCGCATTGCCGAGCGTAGCGAGGAAGCGGCGTTCGGACTCGCTGTCCAGATCGATCGCGAACGCTGCCGCGGCATAGACGTCCTGAACCAGATCGGGTCGTGTCATCGCGCCGATCATGTCGGCCGATTTCGGCACCGCGAGTTCGGCTTCGAGAAAATTGAGGGTCTGCACGTCCAGTCCGCCGTCGGTCGCATGTTGCAGCAGGCGTGCGCGTTCGCTGGCGTCGATCACGCCGTCGGCCGCGGCGGCGGCAATCATGCCTTGAACCAGGAGAACGGCGTCCGCCTGAGCGGGCGGCAATCGCGCCAGATCGAGTGCGGCGGGCGGTGGCGGCGGGGCCATGGGTATGCCGGTGGCTGGCGGGCCGGACTGCATGAGCGGCGCCGGCGGCGGTGCAACGGGCGCTGCGCTGTTGATGGGTTCCGCGCCCGACTTCTTGAAGTGTTCATAAGCGGCCATGGCGATACCGAGCGCGCCGAGGCCCAGTTGTGACTTGGTGCCGAAGCTCAGGCCGCTGCCGCGGTGCTTGCGATGTCCTAATCCCCCCCCCATGCTACCTGTGAGGAGTTGGCCGAGCAGACGTTGCGGATCAAACATGGCGGTTCACTGAGTCAGGAAAGGAATTTGGTAAGTGGCGGCGGGCACTGGTTTCACAAGCCTTGATGCCGCGCAACTTGTTGAATGGACGGCCCCAAGGCATGATACGCCCCGCTTTTTCCCGGAATTCCCCGATGTCGATGCACGAGCAAGCGCGTAGCGCGCAGGCGGCCCGCCAGTGCTTGCGAGCCGCAGGAGTGGTCTGAGTGGCTGACGAAGTGGGAATGTTGCCGCGCGGGCCGGGCAAAATGCTGCGTGCCCTGCGCTGGTCGCTCAAGGGCATAGGCACCGCGTTCCATCTCGAGTCCTCGTTCAGGCTCGAGTGTTACGGTTTCATCTTGCTTGCGCCACTGTCCTTTGTGCTCGGCGCCAATCCGATCGAGCGCCTGTTGCTGTTGGGCTCGCTGATGATGGTGTTGTCGGCCGAGTTGTTGAACTCGGCGATCGAACAGATCGTCGACAAGATCAGCCCGGAATTTGCAGTTTTTGCGGGCCGCGCCAAGGACATGGGTTCGGCGGCGGTGTTCATTACCTTGCTCAACGTATTGGTGGTCTGGGCGTATCTGCTCGCACCGCGCTGGATCTGATCGATGGAAGTTCTGTTCACCCCTGAAGGCCTGATGTCGCTGCTGATGCTGACGACGCTTGAGATCGTGCTTGGTGTCGACAACCTCGTGTTCATCTCGATCGCCGTCAGCCGCCTGCCGCCGGAGCGGCGCTCAGAGGCGCGCAAGTTCGGCCTGGCGCTGGCCTGTATCACCCGCCTCGGTCTGCTGTTGTCGTTGTCCTGGCTGGCGAGCATGACGGCGTCGTTGTTCACGGTTGCCGGAAACGATATCTCGGTGCGCGACCTGGTGTTGATCGGTGGCGGCCTGTTCCTGTTGATCAAGGGCACGATGGAGATTCACGAGTCAGTCGAGGGTGGCGAC
>JAYUXS010000135.1:0-1955 GCA_043752845.1 Lysobacterales bacterium
ATCCGTACCTCGCCGGCAACTGGCCGGCGAAACGTGGGTTGTGGAAGCAGTTGAATCCGTTTAGGGGTTGATCAGCGCCAACCGCTGGTGATCGGATAACGCCGGTCGCGGCCGAAGGCGCGTTGGGTGATGCGTGGGCCGGGGGCGGATTGGCGGCGTTTGTATTCGTTGCGCAGGACCATGCGCACGACGCGTTCGACGGTGGCGGCATCGAAGCCTTCGGCGATGATCTCGGCGCGCGACTTGTCTTGTTCGATATAGCGCATCAGGATCTGGTCGAGCAGTTCGTACGGCGGCAATGAATCCTGGTCTTTCTGGTTGTCGCGCAATTCGGCCGAGGGCGGGCGCGTGATCACGACTTCCGGAATCGCCGGCGAGATCGCATTGCGGTAACGGCAGAGATCCCAGACCTCGGTCTTGTACACGTCTTTCAGTGGTGCGAAGCCGCCGCACATGTCGCCATACAGCGTCGCGTAGCCGCAGGCCATTTCGCTCTTGTTGCCGGTTGTGAGCACCATCGCCCCGAACTTGTTCGAGAGCGCCATCAGGATCATGCCGCGGATGCGCGCTTGCAGGTTTTCCTCGGTGACGTCGGGCGCGCGGTGTGCGAACAGCGGCGCGAGCGACTGCGTCATGGTGTTGAAGGCGTCCTCGATCGGCGCGACGTGATAGCGCACGCCGAGCAATTTCGCCTGCGCTGCGGCTTCGTCGAGCGACAGCTGTGAGGTGTAACGCGTCGGCATCATCACCGCGGTGACCTGGTCGGCGCCGAGTGCATCGACCGCAATGGCGAGCGTCAATGCCGAATCGACACCGCCGGAAAGTCCCAGCAACACGCCGGGGAATCTATTTTTACGCACATAATCACGGGTGCCGCGCACGATGCCGTTGTAGACACGCGCCTCGTCGCTGGCTTCGGCGCCCGGCCAGTCAACTGGCGCATATCGACGCGCGTCGATGTCGTAGTCGACCGCGAGCAGATGATCTTCAAACGCCGGCGCCGGTCCGCTGATCGCGCCATCACGATCGACCAGAAAGGCGCCACCGTCAAACACGAGATCGTCCTGGCCAGCAACGAGATTCACGTAGGCAATCGGCACATCGTGTTCGCGCGCACGCCAGCTGACGACGGTGTGACGGTCGGCACGATTGCGCGGATTGAACGGCGAGGCATTGATGACGATGAAGGCATCGGCACCGGCCTGCAGCGCGCGTTGCGCCGGCTGTGGATCCCATATGTCTTCGCAGATCAGCGGTGCAAACCGCACGCCATCGAGTTCGACGGTTGCTGCCTGGTCGCCCGCGGCGAAATAGCGTTTCTCGTCGAACACCGTGTAGTTCGGCAGCGCCTGCTTGCGATAGCGCACCAGCACATCGCCATCACGGATCCAGCTGAGCGCGTTGTAGCGCTTGTCGCCTTCGGCCAGCGGGTGGCCGACGATCATGTCGATGCCGCGAACGCGCACTGCCACCCGCGCCAGATATTCGCTGCAGGTACGGATGAAACTCGGTCGCAGGAACAGATCCTCGGCGAGATAGCCGGAAATCGTCAGTTCGGGAAAAACGATCAGGCGCGCGCCGAACTCGTCACGCGCACGCTCGGCCAACGCGACAATGCGATCCGCATTTTCCTCGATCGCCGCAACCGGGAAGTCGAACTGGGCAAGGGCGATGCGGATCGGGTTCATGGCCCGCTCCTACGATTGGCCTATTTCCGCGCCTTCAACGCCGCCTCAATGGCACGGCCCAGATCCGCCGGTGACCTGACCGTGGTCACGCCGGCTTTCTCAAGCGCTGCAAACTTCGCGGCTGCCGTGCCCTTGCCGCCGGAGATGATCGCGCCGGCATGGCCCATGCGCTTGCCCACGGGTGCGGAAGCGCCTGCGATAAACGCGACGACCGGCTTCTTGACGTATTCCTCGATGAACTCGGCCGCTTCTTCCTCGGCCGAACCG
>JAYUXS010000136.1:0-4769 GCA_043752845.1 Lysobacterales bacterium
GCCACTTCATCGCCGCGTCCATGACCGAGAACAGCCCGACCGCCACGAGCATCCACGCAATCGCCGGGCCGGACGCGCTGCGCGTCGGCGATGGCACCGCTATCGCTTCGGTGCAAATGCACTCGCCAGCATCTGGCCGTCGATGCCGGGTGTGTTCTCGCCCATCGCGTGCCGATACAGCGCCGCCGAATAGATGCCCGCGAGGGCTGCCTGAATCAGTGCGACCGCCAACACTGCGATCACGCCGAGCACGACCACGGTGGCAATCAGCGGCAATGACTTGGTTCCCGCCACCAGCATCACGAGCAGGATCACGGTCACCACCAGCGCGAACTGGATCAAGCCGAATACCAGACCAACGCCGCCCTGACCGATCACGTTCTCGCCCCAGGTCTTCTTCAGCAACAGGGCGCTCTCCTTCACCGCGTCCAGCGGCCCGATGTCGCGCGACACCAGGATCGGCACGGTCATGAAGGTGATCACCGTCCACGCCGCACCGAGGAAACCGACGACGATTTTGCCGAGTGCGCCGAGGCGTTGTTCGAGCACGCGCAGGAGCATGCCGACCGTGGCGGCGATCAGTGCGTAGCCGAGGATAACGCCCACTTTCGACCAGGCGATATTGAGTCCGTCGGCCACGGTCGGGTCACCGCCGCGCAGGCGGATCATGGCCGCGCCGACGAGCGCGGTGTTGAAGAAAAAAATCACGAAATACAGCGTCAGGTAGAACAGGAAGCCCCAGACATACAGCCACGGCGGCAGATCCTGATTGCCAATGGTATCGAGCATGCCGAACGTCGGCAGGATGAAGGTCGCGGCCACGAGCAAGGCGGCGATCGAGGAAATCGCCGGAAACACCAGCAGTTCCTTGTCCTGGCGGAGAACGCCGGCACTGGCCTTGACGAGCGCCCAACTGCGCGAAAATTTCTCGAACATTGACGAATCCCCCATGCGCGACATGCGCAGGGCACGCAAGCTAAATCAAGTCTCCGCGCTTGTCGATGCCAGCGCGACGACCGGCCCGATGGTGAGACCCGAGCGCGCCCAAAGAGTGGTGAGCGACAGTCCGAGCTGCGGGTGGACGAAATCAGGCGCGATATCGGCGAGTGGTTTCAACACGAAGGCGTGGCGTAATTCGTCGCGCGGTATCTGCAGGTGCCCGACACCGGCCAGCACCAGATCGTCGTAGAACACGATATCGATATCGAGCGGACGGTCGGAGAATCTTGCACCGCTGCGGTCGCGGCCATGCGCGTCTTCGAGCGCGTGCAACCAGTCGTTGAGTGCGGGCGCGTCGAGATCGGAGTCGATCAGCGCCGCTGCATTGAGAAAGTCGGCCCCGGCAAAGCCGACCGCAGATGTGCGATATACCGGCGACAGCAGCAACGCGCCGAAGCGTTTTCGCAAAGCGTGCACGGCGCTGCGCAGATTGGCATCCGGCGCGATATTCGAGCCCAGCGACAGATAGGCCTTGCCCATCGTTAGCTGCGCCGGCCACGTTCGATCTGCACGCCGACGGCCACCGCGCCACGCACGGCGCCGGGCTTGCGGATGCGCAGGCGCAACCAGCTGACGGGAAATTCGCGCAGGACGATCTCGGCACAACGCTCGGCCATGGTTTCGACCAATCCGAACTGCGCATCGCCGATGAAACTGCCGAGCCGCTTCGAGACCGCCTTGTAATCGAGCGTGTCTTCGATGCGATCGGTCGCGGCCGGAACGCGGTTGTCGAAGGCCATCTCCAGATCGAGCACGACCGGTTGCTTGGCGCGGCGCTCCCAGTCGTAGATGCCGATCAGCGTTTCCACGCGCAATGCTTCGATGAACACGATATCCATGGTTGTCCTCAAACGCCCAACAATTCTTCCAGCGGCCAGCGCGGGCGTACATCGATGCTGGACGACTGCCGCTGACCGGCAACCAGGCGCATGGCGCCAGCGAAGGCGATCATCGCGCCGTTGTCGGTACAGAATTCCGGACGCGGAAATGCGACGCGAAAACCTTCTGCGGCGGCCGCGTCGGCGAGCAACTGGCGCAAGCGCCGATTCGCGCCGACGCCACCGGCGACGATGAGGCAACGCCGCCCGGTCTCCGTGAGCGCCCGTTTACACTTGATCGCCAGCGTCTCGGTAACGGCGGCCTCGAATGCGCAGGCGATGTCGGCACGGGTCTGATCCGACTGATCGGATTTCTCCCAAGCCAGCAGCACCTGCGTCTTCAATCCGGAGAAACTGAATTCGAGTCCCGGTCGGTCGCACATCGGTCGCGAGAACTTGAAGCGCCCGGCCACGCCCGAACCCGCGAGCTGCGCCAGTTCCGGGCCACCCGGATAGGGCAAGCCCATCATCTTCGCGGTCTTGTCGAAGGCTTCGCCCGCGGCGTCGTCGAGCGTGTCGCCGAGCAAGCGGTAGTCGCCGATGGCGGCGACATCGATCAACTGCGTATGCCCGCCGGACACCAGCAACGCGACAAACGGCGGCTGCGGCGCCGAGGCTTCGAGCAATGGCGCGAGCAGGTGGCCTTCCATGTGGTGCACGCCGATCGCCGGCACGTCGATTGACCACGCCAATGCGCGCGCCGTTGCAGCGCCGACGAGCAGGGCACCGACCAGGCCCGGTCCGGCGGTGTAAGCAATGCCATCGAGATCGCGCACGCCGAGATTCGCGGCGTGCAGGGTTTCGCGGATCAGCGGCAACAGCTTGCGCACGTGATCGCGCGAAGCCAGTTCCGGCACCACACCGCCATAGGCCTGATGCAGCTCGATCTGGCTGTACAGCGTATGCGACAACAGACCTGCGGCCGTGTCGTACACGGCCACACCGGTTTCGTCGCAGGAAGTTTCAATGCCGAGGACACGCATAGATCAGTGTACCCGTCAGGATGCAGGTGGCGTCGGACAAGCGACTTCGCGTCGCGCCGGCGCCGCTTTGGTCGTGCGTGCGAGCGCGTATTCGAGCGAGAACGCGCGACCATTGAGACGCCAGTCGTAGATCACCGCAAACGCCAATACCCGCGCCACGTACTCACGCGTTTCCTTGAACGGGATGGTCTCGATGAACAGGTCGGTTTCCAGATGGCCACGCGCGCCGAGCCAGGCATCGACGCGCCCAGGGCCGGCGTTGTAAGACGCCGCCGCCAGCCAATGCGCACCCTGATACCGGTTCATCACCGTCGCGAGATAGCGGCTGCCAAGTGCGACGTTCAGCGCCGGATCGAACAGCGCGTGCGGACTGGCGAAGGGACGTTTTTCAATCTTCGCCATGCGCCGCGCCGTCTCCGGAATCAGCTGCATCAGCCCGTAGGCATTCGCGGAAGACTTGGCGTCGTGCACCCAGGCACTCTCGGAGCGGATCAGTCCAAGCACGAACGCGCTCGACAGCACGTGTTGCTTGGCCGACTTGAGCACCAGATCCTGATGCGCGAGCGGGAAGCGCAAGCTGTACATGCGCAGGTCGTCGCCAGCATTCAAGGCAAATGGCGCACGGTCGTACCAACCGCGTGCATCTGCCAACGCCACCGCGGCCTGACGGGTTTCAGCGCCGACCCCGACCAGGGTCGCATCCCATTCGCGCCGCGCCTCCGTCATCCAGCCGAGCGCCTGCAATTCGAAAGCGCGGGCAAATCCCGGCAAAGCCAGTGCCTTTGATTGATCGCCAACATCGGGCGGGCTGATCGGACACAGCGCGTAGGGCAGACGTGCGCGCTCCGCAGCAAGAAATCCGAAGAACGTCGGCGATGTCGCGAGCGCACGGTAGAACGCTGCCGAGGCTTCGGATTGACCGGACAGTTCGGCGACACGCGCACGCCAGTACTGCCAGCGCGGGTCTGCGAGTTGCGTCGCGTCGAAACGCTCGATGGCCGCCTGCGCCGCTTTCAGATCGCGTCGCGACAGCGCTTCGCGCAAGCGCCATTCGCGTGTCGCGGCACTATCGCGAGCGACCGGCAGCAGCGCCAGCCAGTTGCCGGCATCGCCGGCATAGCCGTTGGCGCGGTACAGGGCGATGGCATCGAGTACGCGGTATTTGTCGTCGTCATTGAAGTTGAAGTGGCGCGAGAACTCGCGCCACAAGGCGGCGGCGAGATCGTCATCGCGGGCAGCAATGCGCACGATGCCGAGCGCCATGGCACGGCGATGCGCGACATCGTCCGGCCAGGTCTTGGCGGCGCGGCGCGCGCGCGCGCTGTCGGCGAGCAGATCAGCGAGATGCACTGCGGCGGCCTTCGACTTCGCCGGCAATTCGGTCGCGAGCGCTCGCACCAGACCAGTTTGCGACGCCGCCACCGCGAGCTCGATACGCGCCCAGACCGTGGCTTCATCGAGCGCACCGTGATCGTGCAACCAGGTCGAGATCGCCTGGCATGCGCTCGGCAAGGCGCGTGCGTTCATCCACAGGGTCAGGGCCTTGGGCTGAAGGTCTGTGGTTTTTCCAAGCGCAATGTCGGCGTGCAGCACATGGCAGCGGTCTGCGAGCGCGAGCGTGTCGACATCAAGCGCATGCACGCCGGCCCAGTCCTTGAGGGTCGCACGCCGCGCGATCAACTGGCTGCGCAGACCGCGTGTCAGCGACATGTCGCCATGGCGTTCGATGAAGGCCGCGATCGCGTCGCTGTCCGGACGCGGCGTGCGCATCAGTGCGGCATGTTCCAGATACGGCAGCAGCGGGTACGCTGCGAGTCCCGGCGCGGCTTTGCGCCAGTCAATGCCGGTCTTGGCGAGTTTGTGCGCGACCAGGAACTGGGCGCGGGTCGCGGTGATGGGCGCCGTGGCG
>JAYUXS010000137.1:0-1942 GCA_043752845.1 Lysobacterales bacterium
CTTCTCGACCAAGCCGCGCACGCGACCGAGATGCGCATCAATCGGTTCCGCAGAAACAATGCCGTAGCGGTTGGTGTGTTCGCGCGGCACGTCTTCGACAGCAATGACACTGGCGCCATCACGTTCGGCGATATCGGCCATCTGATGCAAGGCGCCGCGGCCGCGATTCCAGATCATGTCATCCGGCAGCAGCACCGCGAACGGCTCGTTGCCGACCACCGGACGCGCGCACAGCACGGCATGACCAAGGCCGAGCGCTTCATGCTGGGTCACGAAGACGGTCTGCACATGGCGCGGCAAAATGTCACGCACCAGACTCAGCAGTTCGTGCTTGCCGGCCTGCTCGAGCTTGGCTTCGAGTTCATAGGCCTTGTCGAAATAGTCGGCGATGGCGTGCTTGTAGCGGTTGGTGACGAAGACCAGCGTGTCGCAGCCGGCTTCGACCGCTTCCTCGACCGCATACTGAACCAGCGGCCGATCGATCAACGGCAGCATCTCCTTCGGCACCACCTTGCTCGCCGGCAGGAAACGGGTACCGAGACCGGCCACGGGGAATACAGCTTTGCGAATGCGCATGGGGTCAACCGGCCTTGTGTATGGAGACGACGTCGCCGTCGCGCTCACTGCGTGCGGCATCGAACTCTGGCACCAATGCGTGCAATGTGCGCAGGGTTTCGGCTTCGTCAAAGCGACGCACCGCATTGTCGAAGTTACGCATGATCTGTGTCAGTTCCGCGAAGGCGACCAGCCGCGGTTGCGACAGGAAGATCTTCGGATGGCCAGTACTTTCATAGCTTTCCTGTTCGTGGAACAGTTCCTCGAACAGTTTTTCGCCGGCGCGCAGACCGCTGTAGACGATTGCGATGTCGCGTTCCGGCACCTTGCCGGCGAGCAGGATCATCTGCTCGGCGAGATAACGAATGCGCACCGGCTCGCCCATGTCGAGCGCGAAGATCTCGCCGCCGACACCCAATGTGGCGGCCTGTAGGATCAGCTGGCAGGCCTCGGGGATGGTCATGAAGTAGCGCGAGATTTCCGGGTGGGTCACCGTGACCGGCCCGCCCTGGCGAATCTGCTCGCGGAACAGCGGGACCACGCTGCCGGCCGAATCCAGCACATTGCCGAAGCGCACCGTCAGGTAATGCGTGCGCGAACGGCGCGCCAGGTTCTGGCAGAAAATCTCGGCGATGCGCTTGGTCGCGCCCATGACGTTGGCGGGGTTGACGGCCTTGTCGGTCGAGATCAGCACGAAGGTCTCGACACCGAACTCGTCGGCCGCCAGCGCGATCGCTCGCGTACCCAGCACGTTGTTGCGGAAAGCCTCGCGGATCTGGCTCTGCAGCAGGGGTACATGCTTGTAGGCGGCGGCGTGGAAGACCACCTGCGGCTGCAGCGATTCCATGATGTGCCGGCAGCTGGCCGGATCGCAGACGTCGCCGAGCGCGGCGGTCAGGTCCAGATCGGGAAATTCACGACGAATCTGGCGCTCGATCTGGTAAAGATTGTGCTCGCTCTGCTCCAGAATGCCGAGCGCGGAAGCGCCGAGGCGTGCGACCTGGCGACACAGCTCGGCGCCGATCGTGCCGCCGCCACCGGTGACCAGCACGCGCTTTCCCGACAAGCCCTGACGGATCGCGGTCCAGTCGAGCTGCACCGGCTCGCGCCCGAGCAGGTCTTCGATCGCGACCTCCTTGAGCTCGTTGAAGGCCGAGCGACCGGCGACCACGTCCTGCAACCGCGGCACCGTGCGAAACGGCAATCCGGTCTCTTCGCACAGCTCGACCACGCGGCGCATCTCGGCGGTGCTCGCACTCGGCATCGCAATCAGCAACATGTCGGCAGCGACTGCGCGGCCGATTTCACGTAGCTCGTCGATGCGTCCGAGCACCGGGACGCCGTGCACGCGCGCGCCACGCAGCAAGCGGTTGTCGTCGAGGAAGCC
>JAYUXS010000138.1:0-1939 GCA_043752845.1 Lysobacterales bacterium
GGCAAGGATCGCTTCGATGATCGACCCGGCGCGGGCACGATTTTTTTCCTGCTTGCCGTTGCGATCGTCGCGACGTTGCTGGTTGCTGTCGCCGGTGAAACCATCAGGCCGCAATGGCGTCTGATCGCCGCCAGCGCTGCTGCCGTGGCTGCGCTCGTCTCGGCGGTGCTGGTTTGGCTTACGCAGCGGCGTTATGCGCGCATGCTGGACGAAGCGCAGGCTGCTCCAGCGATGGTCGTGGCTGCGCCGCAGCCGCGCAGCGCTGCTGTGGCACCGGTGGCCGCGAGCAACCAACGCGAACTTGAAAGCGAGATCGAACGGCTGCGCAATGTCGAGCGCGAATTGACGGCATCAAAGATCGACGCCGAAGCGGCAATGATGGCCAAAGGTGAATTCCTCGCCACCATGAGCCACGAAATCCGCACGCCGCTCAACGGCATCATTCCGCTGCTGGATCTGGTCCTCAGCACCAAGCTTGCACCCGACCAGAAGGAATATCTGACAACCGCTTTCCAGAGTTCGAAGCAACTGCTGTCGATCGTCGATGACATCCTCGATTTCTCGAAGCTGGAAGCGAACAAGCTCGAACTTGAGACCACCGGCATCAACGTCAAGGAAATCGTCGATGGCGTGTCGCGACTGATGTCGCGCAATGCCGAGAGCAAGGGCTTGCAGTACCAGTCGGTGATCGACCCGAATGTGCGGCTGGCCATGCGCGGCGACCCGACGCGTTTGCGCCAGGTACTGACCAATCTGGTAAGCAATGCCATCAAGTTCACTGAACGCGGTGCAATCGCGATCCAGGTCAACAAGCGCTCGGAGACGCGTACCCATACCGAGCTGCTGTTCGCGATTCGCGATACCGGTGTCGGCATCTCGGCCGAAGGCCAGAAGAAACTGTTCCAGGAATTCTCGCAAGCCGACAACTCGACCACGCGCAACTTTGGCGGCACCGGGCTCGGTCTGTCGATCTGCAAGCGCATCGTCGACTTGATGGGCGGACAGATCGGCGTCAAGTCGGAAGTCGGCAAGGGCTCGGTATTCTGGTTCACGGTGCCGCTGCTCAAGGCGCTTGGCGATGTCACACCGGCGCGCAGCGAGATCGAAGGCTCGCGCGCGATGGTCGTCACCGGCGATCAGGCGACGCTCAAGCGTATCGGTACCACGCTCACCGCATGGAAGATGCCGTTCACCCAGAACAATGCCGCGGCGGAAGTGGCAGCGAAGTTGAAGGCTGCGGCCGGCGGCAGTCTCGCGACCGATTTCCTGATCCTCGACTTCGGTTCGATGCGCGCTACGGCGCTGGCCATCCTGCGCAGTGTCAGCCGCGAAACGTCGCTCGAACAACTGCATGTCATTGCACTCGCCGGCGACGACCAGCTACCCGAAGACGTGCGCAGCGCACCGCGATGTACCGCGCTCGAACGCGGCTTCAGTGATGGCGACTTGCGCGCCGCGATGAAGGCGATGCTGACCGGCACGCCGACAGCGTCGAACGCCAACGTCCAGGTCGAGATGCTGGAAGCGCCGGCAGGTGGCGCCGCAACAGCGCCAGTGCCGGCTGCAGTCTCGGCGCCGAGCTACGCCTCGGCCGAACCGCGTGCCGGCGCGCTCGGTGGCCATGTCCTGCTGGTCGAGGACAACCCGGTCAATCGTCAGGTCGCGCAGCGATTGTTGACGCTGATCGGACTCAGCCACGAGCACGCGGAAAACGGTCGCGTCGCGGTCGAGAAACTCGAATCGGGCGGCCAGTTCGACACGGTGCTGATGGATTGCCAGATGCCGATCATGGACGGCTACACCGCCACCCGATACATCCGCAAACTGCAAGCCGAAGGCGCACTGCCGAAGACGCCAATCGTCGCGATGACGGCCAACGCCATGGTCGGCGATCGCGAGAAGTGCCTGGCCGCGGGCATGGACGATTACATGAGCAAGC
>JAYUXS010000139.1:0-1938 GCA_043752845.1 Lysobacterales bacterium
CCGCTCGCCGCACCAAGGGCATCGGATGCCCGGCATTGGCGATGTCGACGAAGCCGCGGCCTATATCGAGCGATACCGCCAGCGCGGTGATGAACATGCCGCTTTCGAGTTCGGGCCGGATCAACGCATCCAGTTGCTTCAGCAGCTCGGACGGTGAACGCGCACGGTTCGCCAACGCGCGCAGATGGGCACCAACGCGGGCCATCACCAGAGCCGCAGGAAATCCCTTGCCGGACACGTCGCCAATGAAGAACAGCGGGCGACCGTCGGCGAGCGTCAGGAAATCGAACAGGTCGCCGCCGACGATGCGCGCGGCGCTGTAGCTGTCGGCTATTTCGTAGCCGTCGAAGCGCGGCGTGGCCGAAGGCAGGAAACGCCCCTGAATGCGCCGCGACAGGTCGATGTCCTCGGCGTGGAACAGGCGCTCACTTTCGGCGTGCCGGTAAGCTGCCAGCAAAGCTCCGAATTGGCCGGCGCAACCGAGCAGGAATTCGCTATCTGCCGACGTCAGCGCGTGTTCGTCGCTGCCACTGTCGAGATACAACGCACCGAGCGGCGTACCCGCACTGATCAATGCCGCTGCTGCAGCCGCCGCCGGCATGCGCGGCAGCATCGCTTGCGGAAAGGTTGATGGCGGCGGCACCTGCGTGCCAGCGACAATGACACGGCCAGCACTCAGCGCCACAGTCGACAACGCATGAACAATACCGAGGTCGAGCTCGTCGCCCGCCGAAACACGTTGCGCGAGGATGCGCCAAGGCCGATGCGGTGCCTCACGCACCACGAGCGCCAGTCGCCCGCAACGCGGAAACACTTCGGCCGTCGCCGCCAGCGCGTCACGCAACTGATGTTCGAGGACACCAGCACTCGACAGCAACTCGGCGAGACGATGGAAAAATTGCATCCGCGAGATCACCTGCTGACGCCGTTCCTGTCCGGGCACGAAGGGCTGCAATTCCCCTGGCTTGGCTGTGGAATAGACCGAACGCGGCACCGGCATGCGCACGTCCGCCTCCATCATCGTCGCTTCCGGTGGTTCGGCCATGGCGGGCATGGGCAGCTTCGGCGGTACCGCGGTGGTCTCGCCGTGCTCGGCGAGATGAACACGTAATCGAGTCTGACCGAGCTCGACCGCGTCGCCGTCATCCAATCGCACCGGCGCCAGCAATACGCGTCCGTTGTGGCGGGTGCCATTGGCGCTTTCGAGGTCGCGCAGCAGCCAGGCCGCACCGTCTGGTTCGATCTGCGCATGACGCCGCGAGACCGCCAGATCCGCGATCACGAGATCGGCAAACTGCCCGCGCCCCAGCACCGTATTGGCCTGCAGGACAAAGCGCTGTCCGGATTGCGGACCGGATTCGACAAACAATTCGAGCATTTGACGCCCAACGGAATTTCACCCGAAAGTGTCTCACAAGTGGGAGACTCGGGGCTTCACCCGACTTTGGAGAATGATGATGGCGCTAGCTTGGTGGTGTGTTCTGATCGCTGCGGCCCTGCCGCTGGTATTCACCGGCATTGCCAAGTTTTCGGGGCCCGGATTCAACAATCGCAAGGTGCGCCTGTTCCAGGCCGACCTGACCGGCTTCCGCCAGCGCGCGCACTGGGCGCACTTGAACAGTTTCGAGGCGTTTCCGATCTTCGCCGCGGGTGTCCTGATGGCGGCACAGCAAGGCGTGGCGCAAGATCGCATCGATCAACTCGCGATCGGCTTCATCGCGGCACGCATCATCTACGGTGTGTTCTACCTTCTTGACTGGGCAACACCACGCAGCCTCGCCTGGGTCGTCGGCTTCGGTTGTTCGGTCGCCCTGATGACCGCCGCAATTCGCGCTGCGTGATCGGGTGACCGCCTGTTACGTCATATTTCCGACGATCATCAAAAATATTGTGCCGTCGATTGTAGCCGCCGCGAAGGAAGCACCGAGGACGGAGAAT
>JAYUXS010000140.1:0-1937 GCA_043752845.1 Lysobacterales bacterium
CCTTTGATCCGATCCACCTCGGCCATCTGCGTGTCGCGATCGAGATCAGCGAAGCACTCGATGCCGATGTGCGTCTGTTGCCGGCGCCGGTGCCGCCGCACCGCGCGCAGCCACAGGCTTCGGCCGCGCAGCGTCTGGCGATGCTCGAACTCGCTATCCACGGGTGTCCGCGCTTGCATGCCGACGACCGTGAGCTGCGCCGCAGCGGTCCGAGTTACAGCGTCGATACGCTCGCCGAATTGCGCAAGGAACTTGGCGCAGAGGCATCGATCGTGCTTTGCGTCGGGGCCGATGCCTTCGCCGGATTTGCCAGCTGGCACAAGTACGCGCAGGTCTTCGACTTGGCGCATATCTTGATCTTGACGCGACCTGGCGCAGCCGATCGTGTCTCGTGGCCGGAATCGCTGCGTGCCGAGGCCGTCGCGCGTCGGGGGTTGGCGTCGCAGTTACACGCGAAGCCCGCCGGCTTGATCGCGGAACTGGGCGTGACGCCGCTGGCCATTTCCGCGACTGCAGTACGCACATTGATTGGCGCGGGACGTGATCCGCGCTTTCTGTTGCCGGAAGCGGTTGCGGCCTATATCGCCGAGTCGAATTTGTATCGCGGTTGATCGATCTTTTTAACCGCGAGACTTGGGCAGCCTGGCCATCCACCAGAACCAGACGATGGCCCCGCCGACCAATCCGCCGAGGTGCGCGAAGTGCGCAATGCCCTGCATCGTGCCAGTAACGCCCATCCACAGTTCGACGCCGGCATAGAGGGTGACGAACAGCCACGCTGGCATCGGAATCGGCAGGATCAACAAAATCATTTTGCGCTTTGGAAACAACAGCGCGAACACCAGCAGCAATCCAAACAGTCCGCCCGAGGCACCGACGGTCGGATAGATCGAGCCGGTGATGTGATTGACCGCGAGTTGCGCCAACGCCGCCGTAATCACGCTGACGAAATACAACACCGCAAAACGCGCCGAACCGACAACGCGTTCGATGTCGCCGCCGAACATGTGCACGCCGAACATGTTGAAGAACAGGTGCATGCCGCCGCCGTGCAGGAAAGCGTAAGTGAGTACCTGCCAAGGTTCGAATTGCTCCCCCAGGGGCCAGAGGGCGCCAAGAGTGAGCCAGCGTCGCGGATCACTTTCCTGCAGCAGAAAAGCGGCGACGCAACTGGCAATGATGGCGTAGGTGACCATCGGTTTTGCTGTCGTCGGAAGTTCAGAATGCGGGGTGGACATGGGGCTGAAATCCTGCGGCTATGCGAAGGGATCAAAACGGTTGCCGGCGCACTTCGCCGATGCGGACGGCGATGGCGCGGATGCGGGCGGTGAGTTCAGTATGTCGCGGCGACGGCTCGCCGAGCGCATCCTTATTGTGCTGCTTGGCCATCGCCACCGCGCCGCGCAACAAACGCACTTCCTGGATGTAACGCGAGGACGCTGCGTACAGCGCGGTACGGCCCGCATGGGCGTAGTTGGCGCAGGCTTCCGCCAGCGGCAAATCGCCAAGATCGAGCGCGATCCAGCCGAACCACATCACGTCGGTCAGCAGTCCCGGATGTTGCGCCGGCACCGTGTCGAGCGTGCGTTCGGCAAGTTGCAGGAAGGACTCGGCTGCCGCTTCGATGTGTCCGAGTTGACGCTGCGTCATGCCGTTCAGGTAATCGATGAATACCGATTCGTAGTCGTCATCCAGCTGCGCTTCGGTCGCGAAAGCCCGCGCCTCGTTGATCTGGGTCAGCGCCGTGGTTGCATCGCCGGCAAACAAGCTGGTCTCGATACGATCATTGCGAATCAGCAGGCATTGTTTCGGCGTCGGGGGCGCTTCGCTTTGGCATAGCGCGAACTGCTGCTCGGACAACTGACGCGCGCGCACGAATTCGCGACGCAGGCGGTACAGGTCGGTCAGGCGCCCACGTGTTTCCAGCAACACCGGAT
>JAYUXS010000141.1:0-10796 GCA_043752845.1 Lysobacterales bacterium
GACTCGCTGCCTTCGCCGATCACTTCCTCAAGCATGCTGCGCGCGCCGTCGGCGTCGCCCATATCGAGGTAGGCGCGCGCGAGGTCGATTTTCGTCGCCACCGCATCGTCAACGATGAACTCGTCCTTGATCGCGCCCATCTGCTGCGTCGCAGGCTCACTCGCTTGCGTCGAAGCGGATCGACCGAGGTCAAGCTCAGCCATGTCGAAGGAAATGTCGCTGGCTTTTTGCAAGCCGGAATCGGCGCTATCGAGATTGTCGAGATCGAAATCGAAGGAGAGATCATCCTTGGCCGGTGCCGGCTGACCACGCTTGGAGGTGTCGTCGATCAGGTTGAAGTCGAAGCTCTGTGCGGCCGGCTCGGTGATTGGCACCTTGCCCGTGACTGGCGCCGGCGGGGTGATGCCGAGATCGAAATCGAAATCGTCATGCACGTCGGCAGCGGCGACGGGCGCTGCCTTCGGCTCATGCGAGTCGAAATGCGGCATTGACGCGAACGGATCGGCAAATGCGGCATCGCTCGGTGCCGGCATTCCGGAGTCATCCGAGAACATCGGATGCGTAGGGCAGAGATCGCGCCCCATCAACAAGGCACCCTGCCATTCCGGTGCATTCGGATCCGGCAACTGTGCGTACATCGCTTCCGCCGCCGCTTCGAATTTGTCGGCATTGCGACGCATGTAATAGAACTCGAGCACATTGAGATGGGCATTGAGATCGGTCGGGTCAGCGGCCAGCGCCGAGAGCATCGACGATTCCTCGCTCTCACCGGCTACCGTGGTACCGAACTGGCCGGAAATGGCACCAATCTCGACGCCGGGTTCACTGTCGTTCTTGCGGCGGCGCAGCGCCATGAAACCGATCAGACCGACGACGAGGACGCCGATGCCACCCAGGATGTACTTGATCATCGGCGCTGCATACCACGGTTCGGACGGGGTGACGGGTTCACCGACGGCCACTGGCTCGGCGTCGGCAATCGGCGTGACTTCGGCTGGTTCTGCAGCCGGATCGGCAGGAACTGGCTCAGCGGATGCGAGCGGATCAGCGACTGGTTCGGTCGTGGTGTCGGCCGCAGCATCGGTGTTGGAGTCGGTGGTCGCCGCGACGTCAGTCGACGGTTCTGTCGCCGGCGGGCCTATTGCAGCCGGCTCGGCCGTCGGCGTTGTCTCGACTGCCACCGGTGGCGTAGCCGCAACTGGCGTCGGGAGCGGGTCCGGGGTCGTCACTGGCGCTGGCTTTGCCGCTGCGGCAATTGCCGCAGCGCGCTCCGCAGCAGCCAGTTTTTCGCGCAGATTCTTGAGTTCGTTGTCCTTCAGCGTCAGCAGGCGTTCGTTCGACGTGGTCAGATCTTCGAGTGCTTTCACGCGCGTGCGCAATTCGCCGACGTCCTGCTGGGCACTGCTGAGCGATTCCCGTGCACGCGCAAGTTCGGCGCGCACTGCCGCACTGTCGCCAGTACCGCCGGGAGCACCGGGACGGTCGGAACCGCTTTGTCCGGCTGTCGGCGGGACCAGTTCAAGCCGTGAACCGGGGCGTGTCGACGATGTCGTCGTGGACGGACGCGTGGTGGACGACTCGACACTGGCGTCGGCCACGGTCGTGGGACGCGTTGCTTCAATCCAACTTTGATTCTGGCTCAGGATCTCCGAAGCGGCTTCCGCAGCGGCCAGCGCACGCAGATCGGCTTGGCCGGGGATACGCAAGATCGCGCCACGCTTCAAGGCGTTGACGTTGTCCTGGTAAAACGCATCCGGATTGGCGCGCAACAGGGCCAACATCATCTGATCTGGCGTAATTGCAGCCGGGCGCGTGGTGTTCGAGATTTCCCAAAGCGTTTCGCCCGACGCGATGGGACCGTATTCGCTGGCGGACGGCGCACTCGGCGTCGTTATCGGCTCGGGCTCGACCGCTGGCGGCGCTTCCGCAACAGGCTCGGTCGGGGCTTCCGGGGTTGGTTCGTCTGGCGTTGTTGTTTCGCTCGGGACAGTCGTTGGCTCGGGTTCGACGGCGACTGGTTCGGTCGACCTCGGCTCGGTGTTCACGGCTGGTGCTTCCATGGGCTCCGGCGTCGATACCGGCGGCTCGGGCAGCAGCTCTGGCTCGGAAATCGGTGTCGGTTCGGCCGCGACCGGATCCGCAATCGGTTCGACTGATGCGACAGGTGCGGCAGTGCTGGCGGGCGCGGCCGGTGCGCTGATGGGTACCGTGACCGGCGGCTCCAGCAACACCGAGTATTCACGCAGGAAGCGGCCGTTGGACCAATTCACCTCGACCAGAAACGTCAAGGTCGGCTCACGGATCGCCTGGTTCGACTTCACCAGAATCACCGGCTCGCCGCGGGCGTTCTTGCCCACTTCGAATTCGAGCGGCACGCCAAGGTCGCCGATATCGAGGCCGACGCGGGCAAATTCGGCGGCGGCTGCGAGTTCGACGCGCAGCGACTCGGCTTCGGCAGGCGCGCTGACATACACCGGAATTTCAGCGCGCAGCGGCTCGTTCAACTCCGACTTCACATTGATCCCGCCAAGCCCGAGCGCGTGCGCAGCGGAGCTGCCCAAAGCGAGGGCCACGGCAAGGGTGAGCGGCAAAGGTCGGTTCATCGGTGTTTCCCCAGCGCGTCGATGTTGGGCCACGACCATCAATGACGGTCATCAATCTTAGAATCGAGCTTATAACACTTCCCTAAGTACAGGGGAAGATTGAGTTTCTCAGCAGTTCACAGGTGACTCGCGATCAACAACTCCGCAATCTGCACTGCATTCAGCGCCGCGCCCTTGCGGATGTTGTCGCTGACGATCCAGAGATTCAGGCCGTTCGCATGCGAGATGTCTTCACGGATGCGACCCACGAAGACCGGATCGTGCCCGGCCGCGTGCGAGACCGGCGTCGGATAACCGCCGGGTACGCGCTCGTCCACGACTTCCACGCCCGGTGCCGACTGCAGCAGGCGACGCGCTTCAGCCGCCGTGATCTTGCTGCGCGTCTCGATATGCACCGCTTCCGAATGGCCATAGAACACCGGCACGCGCACCGCCGTCGGGTTCACCACGATCGACGTATCCTCCAGGATTTTCTGTGTCTCCCAGACCATCTTCATTTCTTCGCGGGTGTAGCCGTTGTCCATGAAATCGTCGATGTGCGGGATGACATTGAACGCGATCTGCACCGGAAACTTCTGTTTTTCCACTTCGTGGAAATTCAGCAGCTGCGAAGTCTGCTTGCCGAGTTCCTCAAGCCCCGAACGACCCGCGCCAGACACCGATTGATAGGTCGCGACATTGATGCGGGTGATGCCGACAGCACGATGGATCGGTGCCAGCGCGACCAGCATCTGCATGGTCGAGCAATTCGGGTTGGCGATGATGCCGCGCGTCGTGTAGCGGGCGATGGCATGCGGATTGACCTCGGCGATGACCAGTGGAATGTCGTCGTCATTACGGAAATGCGAGGTGTTGTCGATGACCACCGCGCCGGCCGCCGCGGCGCGTGGCGCGTGCGCGGCCGACACCTTCCCGCCAGCGGAAAACAGCGCGATATCGATGCCATCGAAATCGTACTTGTCGAGGTCTTGCGTCACGAAGCTGCGTTCGCCGAAACGGATGCGCTGGCCGGCAGAACGCTCACTCGCCAGCGGTACCAGCTCGCCGACTGGAAAATCCCTCTCCTTCAGGATGTTGAGGATGGTCTCGCCGACCGCGCCGGTGGCACCGACAACTGCGACATTGAACGATCTGGATTGGGTCATTGGGGATTCGCAGTTGCAGGAATTTTCGGGGGCACTTCGCCGACATCGCCACACTGGGCGCGATGACGAAGGGCGTGATCGATCAGGGTCAGGGCGAGCATCGCCTCGACGATCGGCGTGGCGCGGATGCCGACGCAAGGGTCGTGGCGACCGGTCGTCACCACATCGACCACGGCGCCGCTCACATCGACGCTGGCGCCAGGCAAGCGCAGGCTCGAAGTCGGCTTGATCGCGACACTGACGACGATGTCCTGCCCGGTCGAAATGCCGCCCAGGATGCCACCGGCGTGATTGCTCAGGAAACCTTGCGGCGTCATCAGATCGCGATGTTCGCTGCCGTGTTGCGCCACGGCCGCGAAACCGTCGCCGATCTCGACGCCCTTGACGGCATTGATGCTCATCATTGCCGCTGCGAGGTCACCGTCGAGTTTGCCGTAGATCGGTTCGCCCCAGCCTGCGGGCACGTTCATCGCGACGGCACTGACGCGCGCACCGATCGAATCGCCGGACTTGCGCAGCGCGTCCATGTAGGTCTCGAGTTCGGGCACCATCGCGGCATCGGGCCAGAAGAATGAATTGCCTTCGACCGCGTCCCAGCCGAACTGGCGCGGGGTGATTGCTCCGAGTTGCGCAAGAAACCCGCGCACGCTGATGCCATGACGTTCCTGCAACCACTTCTTGGCGATCACGGCGGCGGCGACGCGCATTGTCGTTTCGCGGGCACTGGAACGGCCACCGCCGCGCGGATCACGGATGCCGTATTTCTGCCAATAGCTGTAGTCGGCGTGGCCAGGACGGAATTGTTCGCTGATGTTCGCGTAGTCCTTGCTGCGCGCGTCGGTGTTGCGGATCAGCAGCGCCAACGCCGTGCCCGTCGTACGGCCCTGATAGACGCCGGAAACAATCTCGATGCGATCTTCTTCATGGCGCTGCGAGGTATGACGCGACCGACCGGTGGCGCGCCGGGTCAGATCGGCGACGAAATCTTCTTCGGCAATCGCGATACCGGGCGGACAACCATCGATTACGCAACCGATCGCCGGACCGTGGCTCTCGCCAAACGTGGTAACCGAAAAGATTTTCCCGAAACGGTTGTGGCTCATGCCCCGCGACGCTCGGCGGCAAGCGCCGCGATTTCGCGATGCCAGGTCAACAGGTCTTCACGTTCGATCTGGAAAATGCCCATCTGCCCGACTTTGAACTCGATCCAGTTGAACGGCACCTGCGGCAGCAGTTCGACCAGGGCGCGCTCGGCCTCGCCGACTTCGCAGATCAGGAAGCCGTCCTCGTTCAAGTAGTTCGGCGCGTCGGCGAGAATCTGCAACGCGATGTCGAGCCCATCATTGCCGGCACGCAAGCCGTTCTCGGGTTCATGCCGGTATTCGTCGGGCAGGGCATCGACTTCGGCGTGGGTGACATAGGGCGGATTGGTCACGATCAGATCATAGGTCTCGCCCGGCACCGCACTGAACAGATCGGAGTGCAGCAGGCGCACGCGATTGGCGACCAGCAGACGTTCGGCATTTTCGCGCGCCAGCGACAAGGCCGACTCGCTGATGTCGACACCATCGACGCTCGCGTCCGGCAGGTAATGTGCAGTGGCGATCGCGATGCAACCGCCACCGGTGCACAAATCAAGCACGCGGTTGATCGCGCGACCATTACGCCAAGGCTCGTAGCCGTGTTCGATCAGTTCGGCAATCGGCGATCGCGGCACCAGGGCGCGCTCGTCGGCCTTGAACGAGAGTTCGGCGAACCATGCTTCGCCGGTCAGATAGCAGGCCGGCTTGCGTTCGCGGATGCGTCGGTCGAACAGGTCGAGGACTTGCGTTCTCTCGTCTGCGACCAGTCGCGCCTGACCGTATGCGGGTTGCAGGTCATGCGGCAGATGCAACGCATGCAGGGTGAGTTGCGTCGCCTCATCAAGCGCGTTGTCGTAGCCATGACCGAAGGTCAGGCCGGCGGCGGCAAAGCGGGAGGCACCATAGCGGATGAAATCGACGATGGTCTGGAGCTCAGCTGTTTTGAGTTCAGTGGTCATGGGCCGATTATAGACAGGCGCGCGGATATACTCCGCAGTCTTTCGGCCAAATCGCTGACCTCATGCGGCAACTTCCTTGGATCATCGTGTTGATGGCGGTCGCCACCAGTCTCGGCCTTTGGCTCGGCTCGCAGCCGGCCCAAGCCCCGGCCACGGCCCACTATGCAAGCTTCAGCAAGTACCCGCAGCCGCGTGCATTGTCGGCGTTTTCATTGGATGGATCCGATGGACAGCCGCTTGATGCGGCGCGTTTGCGCGGCCGTTACCAACTCGTATTCTTCGGATTCACCCACTGCCCGGACGTTTGCCCGACGGCCCTCGCGGTGATGCGCGACATCGAAAAACAGTTGCCTGCGGCCAAACTCGAACAGCGCCTCGGTTTCCTGTTCATCTCGGTCGATCCCGACCGCGACAACTTGAAGACGCTCGGCGATTACACCGGTTCCTTCAGCAAGAACATCCTCGCAGCGACCGCCGATCACGCTCGCCTCAACGCACTCACGCGCGAACTCGGTGTGCTGTACGTGCGCGAAGCGACGGATGCACCCGACTACAACGTTGATCACAGCGCGGCGATCTTCGTCCTCGATCCGGAAGGCCGTCTGATCGGAAGATTCTCGCCGCCGCTGGATGTCGCCAAGATCTTGGCCGACCTGAAACTGCTGGCGGGCCCGTGATGTCGCCGTTCGTCGCCTTGCAATATCTGCTGCCGCACCGTTTGCTGTCGTCGCTGGCTTTGCGCATTGCGCGCATCGAGACGCCCTGGTTCAAGAACGCGATGATCGGTTTCATCGCCAAGCGCTTTGGTGTCGACTGGAGCGAAGCTGCGTCCGCGGACATCAACGATTATCGCCATTTCAATGCGTTTTTTACACGCGCGCTCAAGCCCGGTGCGCGACCAACGCCGGCTGACGCGAGCGCGATCGTGATGCCTGCCGATGGTCGCATCAGCCAATGTGGGCCGATCCGCTACGGACGGCTGTTCCAGGCCAAGGGTTTCGACTTCAGCGCCGAAGAACTGCTCGCCGATGCCGCGCTCGCCAAGCGCTTCGACGGTGGCGTATTCGCGACGATTTACCTGTCGCCGCGCGACTACCATCGTGTGCATATGCCATTTGCCGGTCGGCTACTGGAAACGCGGCATGTGCCGGGTCGATTGTTCAGCGTCGGCACCAGCACGGTCGCCCAGGTTCCGCGCGTATTTGCCCGCAACGAGCGTCTGGTCTGCATCTTTGACACCAGCTTCGGACCGATGGCCGTCGTCATGGTCGGTGCCTTGCTGGTATCCGGTGTCGAAACAATCTGGAATGGCGTCGAGATTCCGGCTTATGCCGATCGCGTGATCAGCCGCGATTACCGTCAAACATCGCCGCCGGTCGCACTCGAACGCAATGCCGAAATGGCACGCTTCAACTACGGCTCGACGGTGATCGTCCTGTTGCCACCGGGCGCGGCGGTGCTGGCACCGTCATTGACTGCGGAAGTGCCCGTTCGACTCGGGCAATTGCTCGCGGATATCCAGTCGCGCTGAGCGAATTGCGCACTCAGGGTGTCACGAGATCAAGGCGCATCTCGATGCGCTCGACGCGACTGGTGAGACGGTCAATGCGAACCGACTGTTCGGCGATCACGCTGTGAACGTGGCCGAGTTCGGTTTCCACATGGCCCAAACGCGTGCGGACTTCCGCGAAGCCATCGCGAATTTCGCCGCGCATGGCCTGCACGTCGTTGCGCAAAGCGCTTAGCAGTTCGAGCGTATGGCTTTCGACGTTTTCGGTCATGGGCGAAGTCTACACGTGCTCTCAAAATGCACACAATGCGCGACGCGGGTCACGCTGTTGGCGCGCGGTGCTGCACGTTTCCGAAGATCGAAACCGCCAATCTCACGAAATGTGACGTGGCACGCGCTTCGCTGCCGGCGTGCGCGGATGATCCGCCGCAATTCCGCCGACCAGGAGTACGCCATGGAAGCTGTCAACAGCAGTCGCTGGGTTCAACGCACGACTGCCTTTGCGCGATATCTCGGCCTGCTGCGCCAATTCAACGCCATCAACGATGCCATCGGCACGATGACACCGGACCAGCGCCGCCAGATCGCGCTGACCGCACTGACCGAGCTCACCCGCAGCGAGACCGGTGCCGAAAGTCCTGAAGCCAGCAGCGAGAAGACCTGGTCGATGGAAGCTTCGGTCGCCTTCGCCCGCGTTCGTTCGCAGCACAGTGCGCTGCGCGCCACCGGCCTGCGTCGTTGGCTCGTGTGCGCTTATCGCGCCACGTTCAACTCGCCCTACGGCGAAGTGCAAAGCCTGCATCGCCTTGTGCTGCGCGCGCTGCGCCAAATGCATGGCGAGAGCATTCCTTCGGCCAAGGAATTGCGCGCGCAACGTCAATACGCCTGATCCGCAACACCTGATCCCGGCCCTGACGGGATCGAACCGACCGGTGTCATGCCCGTCGGTTTTCTTTTGGGGCTTATGCCCGGCAACTTGGCACGCGCAAGCGCTGGCCGACGCGAATCATGTACCCCGGCGCACGCAGGCCATTCGCCGCCGCAAACGGCGGCACGCCGCAGCCGAATCGGCGGGCGATGGCATGCAGGGTTTCGCCTTTGCGCACGACATGGGTTTTGCCACTGCTAGCGGCGCTTGTTGACGCCACCCAGGTTGAACGTGATGCCGCCGGTGGCCGCGCCAAGTTCAATTCGGTCGCTGTCTGCGCCAGCACGCCGCTGCGACAACGCGCCGCGTAAGCCTTGGCTGCCGCCTCCGGGACTTCGAGTTGGGTACCGACACCAATCCGTGCATCGGCTTCGTAACGCGGATTGAGGTTTCGCAATGTACGGAACCAGCCGCGCGCGTTGCCGAACTGGCCCATGCACACGGCGAGTTCGTTGATCGACATCATGCGCTCCAGCTTGATGCTGGCCGGGCGCGCATCAAATTTCTGCAACTCGAGGCCGTAGTCTTCCGGGTGCAGGAACAACCACGCTGCGGCCAGCACCATCGGCACGTAGTCGCGCGTCTCCGGCGGAATCGCGTTGTACACCGGCGCGTCCCAGAAACTGCGCGAACCACCGCCGGCAAGTCGACGCATGCGACCTTCGCCGCCGTTGTAGGCGCCGAGCGCCAACTCCAGGTCGTTGTTCAATTCGCGGAAACGATCGTTCAGGAACGCCACGTTCGCCTGCGTGATCAGCTTCGCGTCGTAACGATCGTCCAGCCCGTTGGTGTAACCGAGTCCGTAACCGCGCGCCGTGGCTGGCATGAATTGCAGCAAGCCAGCCGCGCCGGCGCGTGATACTGCATGCACCTTGCCGCCGGATTCCTTGGCCAGAATCCCGAACAGCAAGGCTTCCGGCAGTCCGGCCTCCTCGTACACCGGCCACATGCGATGGCGCAGATACTGGTAGTTCTCGTAGGCGTCAAGCAGATTCGGGCGCATCCAGGTCAACCACTCCTCGATACCTGCCTTGACGGCGCCATTCAGGCTGATCACCTGGTCCAACCGTTTGCCCTTGAGCATGGCGGTCGAGCGCTCAAGCTCCGGTAACTGCACCGCGTTTCCGATCGGGCGCGCGACAGCGTCGGTGGTCGTCAAGCCGTCGACCGGCTGCGGCGGATCCGACTCGCGTTCGCCAAGTAGCGCGTGCGCCATGCTGGCATTGGCGGCCGCTTGCGCGCGCACGGCGGCAACCGCTTCACAGGTCCCGGCTTCGACACATTTCGCGACCACTTCATCGAGTGCCAGACGCGCACGCGTCAATTCGGCGCCGGCATGGTTGGCATCGCTGCGATGCCAGGTCTCGAGCGCCGCTTCGAACGCCGCCAATGCAACCGTCACTTCGTCCGCTGCAACGGGCGTCGACGCGGTGCGTTGTGGCCTGGACGCACACGCGCCAAGCGCGAGCATCAGGATCGGAACGAGGTAGCGCATGGCGGATTTCCTGCAAAAAACTGAGCGCACGGTAGCCACAGCAGGCAGCAGAGGCAACCGCCATGTATCAGCTGTCGTGAACCTGCGCGCGAGCACCTGCACCGCTAAGATCGGCATTCATCCACATGAACATCGACAACAGGAGTCCGCAGTGACCAGCATCCATCTCGGAAAAGGCGAAGCGGACGTATATCTGCTCGCGCGGTACGGCAATCGCCACGGTCTGATCGCAGGCGCGACCGGGACCGGCAAGTCGGTGTCGCTGATGGTGTTGGCTGAAGGCTTTTCGCGCCTTGGCGTGCCGGTGTTTCTCGCCGATGTGAAAGGCGATCTGGCCGGCCTCACCCTAGCCGCAGCCGCGCCCGGCGAAAAACTCCAGGCGCGCATCACAAAGCTCGGCCTGACCGACTGGAAGCCGGAAGCGAATCCGGTCGTGCTCTGGGACATCTACGGCAAGAACGGCCACCCGGTGCGCACCACGATTTCCGAAATGGGCCCGAACCTGCTCACGCGCTTGTTGGAACTGAACGATGTCCAGGAAGGCGTGTTGCAGGTCGCGTTTCGCGTCGCCGATGACGAGGGCTTGTTGTTGCTCGACCTCGACGATCTGCGCGCGATGCTCACCTTCGTCAGCGAGAATGCGAAAGGCATCTCGGCGAAATATGGTCTGGTATCGCCGCAATCGATCGGCGCCATCCAGCGCGCCCTGCTGCAACTGGAAAACGAAGGCGGTACCGAGTTTTTCGGCGAACCCGCGCTCGATCTTGCCGACTTCATGCGTCAGGACATGGGCGGTCGCGGCATCATCAATGTGCTTTGCGCCGAGCAACTGATTCTCAAGCCGCGCGTGTATTCGAGTTTCCTGCTTTGGATGCTGTCGGAACTGTTCGAGAATCTGCCTGAGGTCGGCGATCTCGACCAACCGAAGCTGGTGTTTTTCTTCGATGAAGCGCATCTGCTGTTCAACGACGCGCCGGCGCAGCTGCAACAACGCATTGAACAAGTCGTGCGCCTGATCCGCTCCAAAGGCGTCGGCATTTATTTCATCTCGCAGTTGCCGGACGATGTGCCCGC
>JAYUXS010000142.1:0-1934 GCA_043752845.1 Lysobacterales bacterium
CCGCTGTCGGTGACCGACACGCGCACACGCCCGGGTGCACAGCCGAGGCTCTCAACGACGACCGTGCCGCCGGGCTTGTTGTACTTGATCGCATTCGAAAGGATGTTGATCAGCACCTGCTTCAGTCGCGTCCAGTCGGCGATGACGTAATACGCCATCGGGCTCTTCGGAATCGTCAGGGTGATGCCGCGCTGGTGCGTCTGCGGCTCGACCATGGCCTGGCATTCCGCGATCACGTCGCCCAGCGCGATCGGTTCCAGCGACAGCGACATCTTGCCGGACTCGACCAGAGCCAGGTCGAGAATCTCGTTGATCAGATCCAACAGGTACCAGCCGGATTGCAGGATCTGGTCGATGCTGCGTTTCTGCGACGGCGTTGGCACCGGCGTGCCCGACTCGATCAGCTGCGCGAAGCCGAGGATGGCACTGAGCGGCGTGCGCAGTTCATGGCTCATGCTCGACAGGAAGTCGGACTTCGCCAGATTGGCTTTGTCGGCGACGGTGATGGCGTGTTCCAGCTCGATGTTCTTTTCACGTACGACCTGGTCGAGGTGCGTACGCTCGGCATCGGACCGCTTGAGGTCGCTGACATTGCTGAACACGATCGCGACCTTGCGACTGTCGATGCCATCGATCCGGAATGCGTAGACGTCGAACCAGCGCCCGCCGATCGACTTGGCTTGATCGGTGAAGCGCACCGGCGTACCGGTCAAGGCCACTTGCCCGAAAGCGTCGAACCAATGTTGCTCCAGATCCGGATAGACCTCACGTATTCTCCTCCCGGTCATGTTGTTCATGCCCGTCTGCTGGGAGAAGGCGCGGTTGACCTCCAGGTAACGATAGTCAATTGGCCGGTTCGCGGCATCGAACAGTACTTCAATGATGCAATAACCTTCGTCCATCGAGTCGAACAGGTTGCGATAGCGTTCTTCGCTCTGGCGCAGCTTCATCTCCGAAAGCTTGTTGTCGCTGACGTCGGTGAGCGTCAGGCGCATGGTCGGTGCGCAGTCGACCGGCTGAGCCGAGCTCATCGACAGACACGCCCAGAACTGGCTGGCATCGGCCCGCAGCATCCGCAGTTCGCAGGTTTGCGCCTTGCCGGAAGTGAGCAGATGTTGGCGGCAGAGATAGAACACGTCCTGGTCGCTCTTGCTGACGAAGTGTGTCACCGGACGATTGCCCATGGCCGCGCGGGTCATGCCGAGCAGGGTGGCCGCGGTCAGGTTCGCGTGCTCGATCAAGCCCTGCGCACTCACCAGGCAATAGCCGACGGGTGCCAGATCATAAAGATCGAAGTAACGCGAGCGTTCGACATCGAGCGCGACCTGCGCGCGCCGCAGCTCCTCGTTCTGCATCTCCAGCTCAATCTGGTAGACGCGCAGATCGTGCAGAAGTTGTCGGGTCGCTTCAGGAGAAATGTCTTCGCTGTCCGGCGTCGCGACCAACGCATCGCCGCGCAGTCTCGCTTCGGCACGGGTGCGCAGCGCCGACTGGCTTTCCGCCGCGACGGGCACGGCAGGAACGGATTTCGACTTATGGCTCATGCGTCGGTTCCGCTTCGCGCACAGGGTCGCTGACGACGGCGCGCTCGGTGGTGGCGATGGCGTACGTCTCGCCGGCGTCGTTCACCAATGCACTCAAGGTCGACCACACCGCAATGGGTTCGCCGTTTCGATGCAGTCGCACCGTGCGCAACGGTGCGACGGGCTCGCGCCATCCGAGTTCCTGCAACTGCAGCGCCGCCCCGGCCACCTGTGCCGGCGGAATTCGGTCGCGGGCGTTGAGCAGCAGGGCCTCGCTCTCGCTCCAGCCGTAAAGTTTCACGGCTGCCGGATTCCAGGCGAGTATGCGGCCATCGAGGTCCTGCACGGTGATCGCATCGAAGGCATCGCGCACGACCACGGCGAGCCGGTCGAGTTCGTTGGTCTTGCGCA
>JAYUXS010000143.1:0-10790 GCA_043752845.1 Lysobacterales bacterium
CCTGGCCTTGGCCGGGGCGATGGGCGTTGTTGCGACTTCGGCGCAGGCGCAGGATTTGACGCTGGACGCTGCGGTCGGGCGGACACTGGAACGGAATACGTTGCTGCGCGCCGAGGGCGCCGCAGTCGAGTCAGTGCGACGTCAGGCGGCGTTCGATGGGCTGTCGCCCCCGATGACGATCGGCGGCGAATTGGAGAACGTCGCGGGTACCGGGGATGTGTCCGGCATCCATGGTGCCGAAGCGACGTTGCGACTCGGGCGCGTCTTTGAACTGGGCGGCAAACGCTCTGCCCGGCAAGCCGTCGGCGCTGCGCAGATCGCGCGCCAACTCAACGTCGTCGAACAGCGTCGCCTCGATCTCGCGGCGACGACGACGCGACGCTTCATCGATGTGGTTTCCAAGCAGGAACGCCTGGCCTTGGCCGCGCAATCGCTTGCGCTCGCCACGGAATCGCGGCAGGCGATCGCACACCGGGTGCAGCGTGGCCGCAGTCCGGAAGCGGATTTGCAACTCGCTGAACTCGCGGTCGTCCGCGCTGAGCTCGAGCGTGAAGACGCAACCCATGAAGTCGCGAGCGCTCGCGTGGCGCTGTCAGTGTTGTGGGGTGAACAGGAACCTGACTTCGATCGGGCACGCGGTTCGCTGGATGATTTGCCTGACGTGGCGGACTGGCCCAGCCTCGCCGAACGTCTGCAACGCACGCCTGATCATCACGCCTTCGCATTGGAGACGGCGCAGATCGATGCGCAGGAACGTCTCGCGCTGACCAGCAGCAAGCCGGACGTACACGCCAGCCTCGGCGTACGGCGGCTGGAAGCGATTGATGATCAGGCGCTGGTGCTGTCGCTTTCGTTGCCGTTCGGATTGAGCCAGCGCTCGACGCTCGCCGTCGAGAAACAGCAGGCCGAACGCGAGCGCATCGATCATCGCCGCAGCGACGCCGAACTCGACGCCTATCAGTCGCTGTTCGGCCGTTATCAGGAGTTGCAACACGCGCGGCATCAGGTCGAGACCTTGCGCGACCGGATGATCCCGATTGCCGGGAAGGCGCTGGCTTCGACACAAGCCGGCTTCGAAGACGCGCGCTTCTCGTTCCTGCAAGTGGCGCAGACCCGTGCCGTGCTGCTCGGTCTGCAATACGACGCGATCGACGCCGCCGCGCGCTACCACCAATTGTTGGCCGATATCGAACGTGCCACCGCCGTATCCGGAGAGTTTTCCCGATGAATACCCTGACGAACCGCCTTACCTGGATCACTATTGCTGGCTTCGCGCTGATGCTCAGTGCCTGCGGCCGCGACGCGCCGGCGCCGGCTGAAAACGAAGGTGGCCATGGCCCGGCGGCTGCCGCCGAGTTCGAGCGTGGACCACACCGCGGGCGCATGCTGCGCAAGGAAAACTTTGCGCTCGAGATCACGATTTTCGAGACCGGCGTACCGCCCCAGTTCCGGCTGTATGCATACGCCAACGACAAACCTCTCGCACCCGCAGAGGTGCAGGCGACGATGGTGCTCAATCGGCTCGGCAAGATCGTCGACAACTTTCGCTTCACGGCGGAAGGGGATTATCTCGTCGGCAACGGCACCGTGGTCGAGCCGCATTCATTCGATGTCGTCGTGACGGCGAAGCACGGCACACGCGACTACCGCTGGACTTACGACTCTTATGAGGGCCGCACGACGATGCCGAGGGCGATCGCCGAGTCTGCCGGCATCACGATCGCGCAAGCGGGCCCAGCGGTCATTCGCAATGACCTGTCGTTGATGGGCGAGGTCGCGATCAACGGCGATCGTTATGCCGAAGTGCGCGCGCGTTTCCCGGGTCCAGTGCAATCGGTGCGCGTCAACATCGGCGACACCGTGCGTGCTGGTCAAACCTTGGCGATGGTCGAAAACAGCGACAGTCTGGTGACTTATGCGGTCACAGCGCCGATCGCCGGCGTCGTGCTCGCGCGACACACGAACACCGGTGATGTTGCAGGTACGGAACCCCTGTTCGAGATCGCCGATCTGTCCGCGTTGTGGCTGGAACTGCATGCGTTTGGTAACGACGCCGGGCGTTTGCGTCCGGGCATGCCGGTTCGGATCGAGGGTTCTGCGGATGCGCCCGTGACAACGACAGTGCAACGCGTGCTGCCGCTCGCAAGCAGCGTGAGCCAGAGCGTCATCGCGCGCGCATTGCTGCCGAACCCTGATGGCCAATGGCGGCCGGGCATGGCGGTCAGCGCCAAGGTCACGATCAGCGAACGCGAAGTGCCGCTGGCGGTGCAGATCGCCGCATTGCAGCGGTTCCGCGATTTCACCGTCGTGTTCGCGCGGGTCGATGACACCTATGAGGTGCGCATGCTCGAACTCGGTGAGCGCGACGACGAACAAGTCGAAGTGCTCGGCGGAATCGAGCCCGGGCTGGACTACGTCGTCGAGCAGAGCTTTCTGATCAAGGCCGATATCGAAAAATCCGGCGCCAGCCACGACCACTGAGGACGACGCCATGCTCGAATCCATCATTCGGGCCGCCATCCGCCATCGCTGGCTGATGCTGGTCCTCGCCGCGGCGCTGATTGCGCTCGGCATGCACAACTACACGCGGCTACCGATCGACGCGGTTCCCGACATCACCAATGTCCAGGTGCAGATCAACACCGAGGCCTCCGGCTATTCACCACTCGAAGCCGAGCAGCGACTGACCTATCCGATCGAGACCGCACTCGCGGGATTGGCGCGGCTCGATTACACGCGCTCGATCTCGCGCTACGGCCTGTCGCAAGTGACCGCAGTCTTCGACGACGGCACCGATGTCTATTTCGCCCGACAGCAGGTGACCGAGCGTTTGCAACAGGCGAAGAGTCAGCTGCCGCCGGGCGTCGAGCCAAGCTTGGGGCCGATCGCGACCGGTCTCGGCGAGATCTTCATGTACACGGTCGACTCCGACGAAGGCGCGCTGAAGATCGACGGCACGCCGTGGTCACCGACCGATCTGCGCACCTTGCAGGACTGGGTGATCCGGCCGCAATTGCGCCATCTCGAAGGCGTGACCGAGGTCAACACGATCGGCGGCCATGTCCGCCAGATTCATGTCACCCCGGATCCCGCCCGCCTCGTCGCCTACGGACTCGGCCTGCGTGACGTGATGGACGCCATCGTGCGCAGCAACGCGAATGCCGGCGCCGGCTACATCGAACGCAGCGGCGAGCAATACCTGATCCGCGTGCCTGGCCAACTCGCCGAAGCCGACGAACTGCGCGACATCATCGTCGCCCAGCGCGAAGGTGTACCGGTGCGTCTGCGCGAGGTCGCGCAAATCACTGAAGGCAGCGAACTGCGCACCGGCGCGGCTACTGAAAACGGCCGCGAGGTCGTGCTCGGCACGGTGTTCATGCTGGTCGGCGAGAACAGCCGTGCGGTTGCGCAACGCGCCGCTGAACGACTGCTCGTGGTCAACCAGGGCCTTCCGGAAGGCGTCAGCGCTACTGCGGTCTACGACCGAACCGAAATGGTTGATCGCACCATTGCCACGGTGCAGAAGAACCTGCTCGAAGGCGCCTTGCTGGTCACCGCGATCTTGTTCCTGCTGCTTGGGAACCTGCGCGCCGCATTGATCACCGCTGCGGTCATTCCGCTGACGATGCTGATGACGATCACCGGCATGGTCGAGAACCAGGTGTCCGGCAATCTGATGAGCCTCGGCGCGCTCGACTTTGGGCTGATCGTCGATGGCGCAGTGATCATCGTCGAGAACTGCCTGCGGCGGTTTGGCGAAGCGCAATACAAGTTGGGTCGCCTGCTTGGTCGCGACGAACGCTTCGAACTGGCGGCCCAGGCCACGACCGAAGTGATCAAGCCGAGTCTGTTCGGCGTGTTCATCATCACCGCGGTGTATCTGCCGATCTTCGCGCTCACCGGCGTCGAGGGAAAAATGTTCCATCCGATGGCGTTCACCGTCGTGATCGCGCTGACGGCGGCGATGCTGCTGTCGTTGACCTTTGTGCCTGCCGTAGTCGCGCTGTTCGTGACGGGCCGAGTGGCCGAACACGACAATCGCGTCATGCTGACCGCAAAGCGCTTGTATCGACCGCTGCTCGAACGCGCGCTTGCATGGCGCGTCGCGATCGTTGCCACGGCGGTGCTGCTGGTCGCGGCGAGCGCATTGCTCGCGACCCGGCTCGGCAGCGAGTTCATCCCGAGCCTCGACGAAGGCGACATCGCCCTGCATGCCTTGCGCATTCCCGGCACCGGACTTGACCAGGCGATCGGCATGCAGTCGCTACTTGAGGCACGCATCAAGCAGTTCCCGGAAGTCGACAAGATCGTCGGCAAGATCGGCACCGCTGAAGTGGCGACCGACCCGATGCCGCCTTCGGTCGCCGACACCTACATCATGCTCAAGGATCGTTCGCAGTGGCCTGACCCGCGCAAACCCAAGGCCGAGTTCATCCGCGAACTCGAAGCCGCGGTCTGGACCATTCCGGGGAACAACTACGAGTTCACGCAGCCGGTGCAGATGCGCATGAACGAGTTGATCGCCGGCGTGCGCGCCGATGTCGCGATCAAGATTTATGGCGACGACCTCGAACAGCTGACGGACATCGGCAAGTCGGTCGAACGTGTCGCCGGACAAGTGCCGGGCGCGGCTGACGTCAAACTCGAGCAGGTGACCGGCTTGCCGGTGCTGACGATCACGCCCGATCGTGCGGCCCTGGCGCGTTTCGGTCTGACCATGGCGGACGTGCAGGACACCGTGTCGATTGCACTCGGCGGTGCGCCGGCGGGCCAATTGTTTGAAGGAGATCGGCGCTTCGACATTGTGGTGCGCCTGCCAGAGGCGATTCGCACCGACATCGATCGTCTGCACGAACTGCCGATTCCGTTGCCGAACGCGACTGCGCGAACGTCGGCTTCCGACATGCGCCCGTCGAATGCCGGTGACGTCGCGGCCGGTTATGTGCCGCTCGGTCAGCTGGCAAAGCTCGACATCGCGCCAGGACCTAATCAGATCAGTCGCGAGAACGGCAAGCGCCGCGTCGTCGTCACAACGAATGTGCGAGGGCGCGATCTGGGCGGTTTCGTCGAGGCATTGAGGACACAGGTCAGCGCGGATGTCGCGCTGCCGGAAGGCTACTGGGTCGAGTACGGCGGCACCTTCGAACAGCTGATCTCGGCGAGCAACCGTTTGCAGGTCGTCGTCCCGGTAGCGCTGGTGCTGATCTTCGGCCTGCTGTTCATGGCCTTCGGTTCGGCCCGCGATGCGGTCACGATCTTCAGCGGTGTGCCGCTGGCCTTGACTGGCGGCGTGCTCGCGCTGTGGTTGCGCGATATTCCGTTTTCGATCTCGGCCGGCGTCGGTTTCATCGCTCTGTCGGGCGTCGCGGTGCTCAATGGCATCGTGATGATCACGTTTATCCGCAAACTGCGCGAGGACGGCGATCGACTCGACGATGCGATCCGCGATGGCGCACTCGGTCGCTTGCGCCCGGTGTTGATGACCGCGCTCGTCGCGTCGCTCGGATTCGTGCCGATGGCGTTCAATGTCGGCGCCGGTGCCGAGGTGCAGCGACCGCTCGCCACCGTCGTGATTGGTGGCATCGTGTCGTCGACCTTGCTGACGTTGCTGGTGTTGCCAGCGCTTTACCGCCTATTGCATCGTGACAACGAGACGCTTGAGGAGACCAAGAGTTGAGCTCACTTCGCCTCGGCGTCGATCACCACGGAGCCACGCATGAGCATCTCGTTGCCTAAGCTGCATACCGGGGTGGGGTACGCATTGCTCGCGGCCGGTCTGTTTGGTGCGAGCACGCCGTTTGCGAAGGCATTGGTCGGCGAAGTGTCGCCGCTGCTGCTGGCGGGCCTGCTCTACGCGGGCTCGGGCGCAGGCCTCGCGCTGTGGTTGCTGGCCCGGCGCATCAGCGGGCGGGTCAGCGGTGATGCGCCGCTGGCACGACGCGATCTGCCGTGGCTCGCGGGCGCCGTGTTGTTTGGCGGTGTGCTCGGACCGGCACTGCTGATGTTCGGTCTGCAGTACACGGCCGCAGCCGATGCCTCGTTGCTGCTCAATCTGGAAAGCGTGCTGACCGCACTGATCGCCTGGGTGGTGTTTCGCGAAAACGTCGATCGCCGCATCCTTCTCGGCATGGCCGTCATCGTGCTCGGCGGCATCTTGCTGTCATGGAATCCGCAGACCGGCCGCGGCGTTTCGTGGGGCGCGCTCGGCATTGCTGGCGCCTGTCTGTGTTGGGCGATCGACAACAATTTGACCCGCGTCGTGTCGAGCGGCGACCCGGTGCAAATCGCCACGATCAAAGGCGCGGTTGCAGGAACGATCAATGTCAGCCTCGCGCTGATCCTGGGTGCGTCGCTACCCGCGTGGAAACCACTGCTTGGTGCCGCAACGATCGGGCTGCTTGGCTACGGCGTCAGCCTCGTCATGTTCGTGCTCGCGCTGCGTCATCTCGGAACGGCGCGCACCGGCGCGTACTTTTCGACCGCGCCGTTTGTAGGTGCCTCACTGTCGTTGCTGCTTCTCGGCGAATCACCGTCGCTGATGTTCTGGATTGCCGGCGGGCTGATGGCGCTCGGCGTGTGGTTGCACGTCACCGAGCGACATGGACACGACCACACGCACGAACCGATGGAACACGAACACCGCCATCGCCACGATGTGCACCATCCACATGATCATGACGCCGCCGCGGATACCGACGAACCGCATTCGCATCCGCACCGCCACCAGCCGATGACGCATTCACACCCGCACTACCCGGATCTGCACCATCGACACCGACACTGACAGCATTTGGCATGACAGAGCCAAAAAACGGAGATCATCGACGGGAGAATGTCCGCTTAAGGTCGAAATCGCCCCGCTGCATTCGGACAATTCGAGACTTTCACCGACTGCCTTCCGACAGCGCCGCAACGTTGATGCCCGCAGCTTCGATGGCGGCTTCGGCACACCCTTCCATCACGAACTCGATTTTGCATTCCCGAGGTTAGTTGCCCGAATCTTCGAACAGCTTCACGAGTTCCTTGGTCCGCTCTTCTGTCAAATCTGCCGTGCAGGCAACGGTATTGGCAGACTTCCACATACGGACGCCACCAGTGACCTCTCCGACCAAGGCGCACTCCGCATCGCGATATTTTATCCACTGACGCTGAGCGGCCACCAAGGCTTTTCTGGGATAGTCGTCGTCCTGATCGGCGGGCAAGTTCTTCAAAATCCGTTGATAAGTGACATTTAGCTCTCTGTCTGCTTTTTCGAGACGCGCCTTCGCGAGGAGCCCAGTATTCATGGCGCTGCCCTCGGGCCAGTCCTCTGCTACGTCTTGCGCGAGGACTGGCAGTGGGAGAGTGAGCATGGCTAGCAGTATTAGTCGACGCACGGATTTCTCCTGTCTTTGGCCCAACGCAAATTCTCCGACAGCGTCGCCGGGATATCGTCTGGAGTCTGAAGCCAGGAAGTCGAGCGCGTCAACGAAAGTGGTTGTTCTCGAGGCGATGGCAGACATTGTCCGCGTTGGTGGGCACCGGCGACCTACCTTCGGCGGCGGGGCGCGGGGCGCGTTGGCACGATGTGATCGAGGTTTTGTTCAATCTTGTCGTAGCCGGCCCAAGGGTCGGCTTTCATCCTTGCGAGTCGCTTGGGTATCGACGCGATCGTGAACGCCGAAGCACTGCGGACCCGCGACAATTCCGGCCATGTGATCGGCGTGGCGACGGGCGCACCAGCGCGCGCGCGCAAAGAGTAAGAAGCGACGCTGGTCGCACCGCGTGCGTTGCGCAGGTAGTCAATGAAGATCACGCCTTTGCGTCGTGCCTTGCTTGCGGTCGCGACGTATCGATCAGGCTGAATCTTTGCGAGAACCAGCGCGAACGACTGTGCGAAGGCTTTGGCGCGCGGCCACGGCACCGCCGGATTTAACGGCACGACCACATGCAAGCCCTTGCCACCAGACGTTCGCACGAACGATGCAAGGCGCATGGAAGCAAGGTGACCGTGGATCGCCCTCGCGGCCGCGCGCACATCCGCCCAAGCAACGCCGGGACCGGGATCAAGGTCGAACACGAGCATGTCGGCGTCCTCGGGCGCGTCGGCCTTCGCACCCCATGGATGAAATTCCAGTGCATTGAACTGCACCAGTTGCATCACCGCGGCAGCATCGCGCACGACTAGGTAGCTCGCGTTCACTCCCGACCCCTCTTTGAGTCGAACCCGATCGACCTGGCCGACACCGGAAATTTCGTGCTTTTGAAAAAAGCACGCAGCACCGGTCCCCGATGGACAGCGGATCAGCGACAACGGGCGATCAACAATAGCCGGCAGCAAATGTGGCATGACGCTCGCGTAATAGTCGGCGACCTGTTGCTTGGTGTAGCCGTCCTCAGGGAACACGACGCGGTGCGGATGAGTGACGGTCGCGACGGGCGCTGCAGACGGTTTCCATCTGCGGGTCGGCTTGGTCGACGCAGTTGCTTTCAGTTTGGCGGCTCCATCGATCAAATCCGCGGCCTTCTTGTCGAGGCGAATGGCCTTCACGCTCGGCTGCCGCAATAGTCCATTACGGCCGATGCCGCGACTGCCGACTTCGATCACAAAATCCGGTTTGAACCAGCGCGCCGCGCGCAGGTCGGTGTCATGCGTCAGCACGGACACGCTCGGCACGCGCGAGCCCGCGTCCCCGACCCGCTTCGACAACGCCCGCAACTGCGCATCCGAAAATCCCGACCCAACCTTGCCGACATAGCGCCAACCGTTTGCGCCGTCAGGACGCGCCAGCAGCAGCGCGCCGAATCCGCGACGACTGCCCTTCGGCGGCGTGACACCAACGACTGCATATTCGTCGTGATCCACGTGTTTCGTCTTGGTCCAGTCGCCGCCACGTCCGGACCGATACGGTCGATCCACGCGCTTGGACACGATGCCTTCATAGCCTTGTTCGACTGCTAACGCGAATGCATCCGCAGCATCGCCGGGCACGTCGGCGCTGAAGCCGAGATGTGGAATGGATGTTGCGAGCAATGCGGCGAGCAACGCTTTACGTTCGCCGAGCGCCACACCCTCAAGCGAAATCCCGTTGATGCGCAACACGTCAAACAATACATAGCTCAGCGTCGCTGGACGTTCGCCAGAAAGCGTCGACTGCAGCGACGAAAAATCGTCGCGCTTGCCTTGGCCCGCGATCAGCTCACCGTCCAGCACGGCGTCCTTGAGCCCGAGTCTCTGTATCGCTGCCACGATGTCCGGCAATTGGCCAGTCCAGTCCATATCGTTGCGTGACCAGAGCGTGACCACCCCGCTGTTGATCACGGCACCAATGCGGTAGCCGTCCCATTTGATTTCGTGAACCCAGTGCGCACCGCCCGCAGGCGCTGCAATGGTCTTTGCGAGTTGTGGCGACAAACGCCCCGCCGCATCCTTGGTCGCGACTGCACCGGACAACTTTGACGCGCGCTTTTGCCAGTCGAACTTTCGTGTGCCCTTTTTTGACGCACTCGACGCCGACTTCTTTGCCGCTGCGCGCCTTTTCGGGCTCGCGACCGAACGCGCTGTGGGTTTGCCCAGCAACGCGCTGGCGCCCGCAGTGGGCCTGGGCAAATCGGCGATCAGATCGTCGGCCTCATATGCGCCAGCGTGGATGTCCTTCGCTTTCGTCAGCAACCACAGCGGCTTTCGGCCGACGGGCTTCGTGCGAATCAGGTGCCACCCACCTTTCATCTTGGTGCCGAACAATTCGAATTGCAGATGACCTTTTTTCAGCTGCGCCATTGCGTCGGCGTTCGTCGACCAGACGCCGGAGTCGAACCGCGCGACGTGACCGGAACCATACTGACCCGGTGCGATAACGCCTTCGAAGCGCGCATAGTCCAACGGGTGGTCTTCGACTTCCGCAGCGAGTCGCTTGACGGTCGGATCGAAACTCGGCCCTTTCGGCACCGCCCAGCTGCGCAGCACGCTCCCGACTTGCAAGCGGAAGTCATAGTGACGATGGCTCGCGTGGTGCAACTGCACGATGAAGATCGGACGCCCTTTGTCGGTGGCCCGCGTCGAGCCTGCCGGCTCGGCGGTTTCTCTGAATCGGCGCTTCTGCCGATATTCGGCGAGCGCCGTAGCCACCGCGGTCAGGCGCGTTGGCGCGCCGCGCCAGGCGGCTTTGCGGCCGGCTTCGGGTTCGACGGTGCCCGCGTGCTTGCCGCTGGTTTGCGCTTCGTCGGGGTGGCTGCCGTTTTCACGGCTGCCACTTTGTCGGTTGACTTCTTCGCGGGCGTGCGTTTCTTGCTCGCGAGACTCTTCTCCAGCAGAGCCATGAAATCGACGACATTCGTCGTTTCATCTTCCGGTTCGCGCTGGTGCTCGGTGGCCCGCTTGCTGAGGGCGCCGACTTTCTTCATGCGCTTCTTGATGACGGCGTGCAGTCGCGCACGAAATTCGTCCTTGTACTCTTTCGGCGTCCATTCTCCGGACATCGACGCGATCAACTGCGACGCCATCTTCAATTCCTGTGGCGTGATCCGGTAATCGCCGAGCTTGCCTTCGGGAATCTTGTACTCGTCGGCCGCTACGAGTTCCTGCGGATAGCGCAGCAGCATCAGCATCAACGCCTTGCCTTGCGGCATTACCGCAGCGAGGTACTCGCGTGTACGGATGACGACGCGCGCGACGCCAATCTTGTTCGTCGCAACGAGCGTTTCGCGCAACAGCACATAGCCCTTCTCGGCCTTCTTGCCCGGAACCAGGAAGTAGGGCTTTTCAAAGTACTGCGGACCGATCTCGGCGGCGTCGACAAACGCAGCGATCT
>JAYUXS010000144.1:0-1916 GCA_043752845.1 Lysobacterales bacterium
CGGCGTCGATTCGTCGCCAATCATGCCCATCAACATGGTGGAACCGGACAGCGGCAGCATGCGCGCATAGGTCGCGTGCTCGACACCCGGCAAGGCGCGCAAAGTTGCCGCAATCTGCGCGGCAACTTGTTGTTGCCGGGCGGTGTCATAGCCGGAGGGTTCCAGATCGAGATCGGCGGTGTAGACGTTGTCGACGCGAAATCCGAGCTCGATCGCGTGGGCCCGATCCAGAGCTCGCATGAACAGTGCGGAGGCCACCAACAGCACCAGAGTCAACGCAACCTGGGCGATGACCAGTACCTCGCTTGCCCGACTGCGGCTGGCGACGATGCCGCGGCCGGATTCGCTCAGGCGCGAACGCACGCTGCGCCAGGCTGGCCACATGCCGAACACCAGCACCGCGAGCGTCGCCGCCGCCATCGACGCCAACAACGGCCGGGCACCCAGACCGATCGACAACACCATCGGGAACGGCGTCGGCAATGCGCCGAGATCGATCGCACCCAGCAGGAAGGAAGCAATGAGCACACCGCCAAAGGTCGCCAATGCAGCGATCAACAGCGATTCGTGAAACAGCATGCGTACCAGGCGTGCGCGATGCGCGCCGAGCGCAGAACGAACCGACAGCTCACCACCTCTGGCCTCGCCACGCGCCAGCATCATGCTCGCGATGTTGACGCAGGCGACGAGCATGACCAGGGCGACGAGGATCAACATGACGCCGCCGAACAATCCGAATTCGCCGGCGATATCGGCCGGCAATGCGCGCAACGGCCCGGCACCAAAGCGATCTTCGGCGCGGAACTCTTCGGGATGCAGTTTGCGGAAAGCTTCGAAACGCGCCGTCAGCTCCGCTTGCGCCTGCGCCGTGGTCACGCCCGGCTTCAAGCGCGCGCCGGTCAGCAGCCAGGTGGCACTGACCACGTCGAGCAGATCGCCGTTCGACGGTTTCACCTGGCGCTGCATGGACAGCGGCACGAACACGTCCGGCGCCAACAGCGACACCTGGCTGCCGAATTCGCGATCGGTCACGCCGATCACCGTGAATGCTTGCCCATTCAGCACGACTGAACGACCGACCACCTTCGGGTCGCCAGCGAAGTGCTTTTGCCACGCATTGTGGCTGATTACCGCATGCGGACTGGCACCACGCTTTCCGTCGGCAGCCGCATTGAACAGACGTCCGCGCGCAGCTTGTACACCGAGGATGTCAAAATAGTTTTCGCTGACCAGAAAGCCGAACGCACGCGTCGGCTCGGCACCCGCGACCAGATTGACCGGCAGCAATTCCCAGCCATACATGCCCTCGATGTGCTCGGAAGGTTGATTGAACACACGCAACAGCGGGTTCGAGATGGTGTCGAAACCGTGGTTGTCGGACGTTCGTCCGGTCTCGATCAGGCGCGCCGGATCGCGGATGCCGCGTACCGGCTCAAGCAGCAGCGCATTGGCGACGGCAAACAGCGCGGTGATGGCGCCAATCGACAGACCCAGCGCACCGATCGCGAAGGCACTCGACCACGGCTGCTTGAGCAATTGGCGCAAGCCGGAACGCAGGTCCTTGAAGAAATCGTGCATGTATTGCTTCTGATTATTCGCTGCGCAAGGCTTCGCTCGGCGCAATGCCTAGCGCACGGCGCGTGGGGACGACGACAGCGACGGCACCGGCGATCAACACCAGTCCGATCACAGAGCCGAAGATCAGCGGGTCGAACGGATTCATTCCGAGCGAGGTCTGCGCCATCAGCATCGCCCACGGCACGCCGAGCGCGACGCCGACGCCGAGACCGATCAGCAGCAGGCGCGAACTGTCACCTGCGATCGTGTTGAACACCTGACGCGTACTCGCCCCGATGGCACGACGCACGCCGATCTCGCGGGTACGCGCCTGCACGACCTGGGCGAGCACACCGAAC
>JAYUXS010000145.1:0-1916 GCA_043752845.1 Lysobacterales bacterium
ATCGCTGCATCGTTGGATCATCACCGTGATCGCGCTTGCGATTGCGCCAGCCATTCATGCCGAACAAATCGACAGCGAGCTCGGACCGATCGAGGTCACCACGATTGTCGAAGGCCTGCGCAGTCCCTGGGCCGTCGCCTTCCTGCCGAACGGCCGCTACCTCGTCACCGAGCGCGCCGGAACCATGCGCATCGTTGAATCCGACGGTCAAATCGGTGCACCGCTGAGCGGCGTGCCGCGCGTGCATGCGGAAGGTCAGGGCGGATTGCTGGATGTGGTGCTCGACCCGGAATTCGCGGCCAATCGTCGGCTGTATTTTTCTTACGCGGAACCGGGTGCCGACGGCGCACGCACCGCGATCGCACGCGCCGAGCTCGATGCCGGCGGACTCGCCAATGTGCGCGTGATCTTTCGCCAGCACCCCGGCTATGCCAATGGGTACCACTTCGGCTCGCGCATCGTCATCGGCCGCGACGGATTCCTGTATGCGACCGTGGGCGAGCGCAGCGAACCGCGTGATCGCGCCCAGGAACTCGACAAGACCTACGGCAAGGTCATCCGCATCGGTCGCGATGGCGCCATACCCGCGGACAATCCGTTCGTCGGTCGAGACGGCGCCGATCCGGCGATCTGGAGTTATGGCCACCGCAACCCGCAGGGCTTGGCCTTGAATCCGATGACGGGCGAATTGTTCGAACACGAACACGGCCCGCGCGGCGGCGACGAGATCAACGTGATCCGCAAAGGCGCGAATTACGGCTGGCCGGTGATCACCTTCGGACGCGAGTACTTCGGCCCGAAAATCGGCGACGGCACGGCCAAGGCCGGCATGGAACAACCGCTGCATTACTGGGACCCGTCGATCGCACCGAGCGGCATGGCCTTTCTCGCGACCGACAAGGCCGGCCCGTGGCGCGGCCATCTGTTCGTCGGCGCGTTGAAGTTCATGTTGCTGGCGCGCCTTGAGCTGAAAGGCGGCAAGGTCGTGCACGAAGAGCGTCTGCTCGCCGACCAGCAAGATCGCGTGCGCGACGTGCGCGAGGGCCCGGACGGCGCGCTCTACGTGCTCACCGAAAGTCGCGGACGCTTGCTGCGTTTGCTGCCGGTGCCCTCGAACCCGTAGGTCGCAATAAGCGAAGCGCATTGCGCCCGACATACTGCAACGCAGCATATGCTCCCGTGGCCAAGTCGGCACGGCAAAAGTCATTAAACTCGCGCGCCGCATTCGCAGACACTTTGCCGCATGTCTCTGACCCATCTTGATCGGCTCGAAGCCGAGAGCTTGCACATCCTGCGCGAAGTGGCCGCCGAGTTTCAGCGGCCGGTGTTGCTGTATTCGATCGGCAAGGATTCCTCGGTGCTGCTGCACCTGCTGCGCAAGGCGTTCTATCCGGCAACGCCGCCGATGCCGCTGCTGCACATCGATACCACCTGGAAATTCCGCGAAATGTACGCGTTTCGCACGGAAGTGGTGCAGCGCTATGGCGTCGATCTACGCGTGCATATCAATCTCGACGGTGTGCGGGACGGCGTCGGGCCGATTTCGCACGGCTCGGCCACGCATACCGCGATCATGAAAACCGAAGGCCTGAAACAGGCGCTCGATGCGGGCCGATACGATGCGGCCATCGGCGGTGCGCGCCGCGACGAAGAAGCATCGCGTGCCAAAGAACGCGTGTTCTCGTTCCGTTCGGCGCAACACCGCTGGGACCCGAAACAGCAGCGACCGGAGCCCTGGCACCTGTACAACACGCGCATCGCCGTCGACGAAAGCGTGCGTGTGTTTCCGTTGTCGAACTGGACCGAACTCGATATCTGGCAGTATATTTCGGCGGAAAATATCCCGATCGTGCCGCTTTATCTGGCGCAAAATCGCCCGACAGTGACGCGCGACGGCATGATCCTGATGGTCGATG
>JAYUXS010000146.1:0-10713 GCA_043752845.1 Lysobacterales bacterium
CGCCGACCACGTCGAATTCCAGCGCGCAATGCGCGGCGTTGCCGTAGGGATCGAAGAAAGCTGCCAGTTCGCTCGGGATCTGGTCCGGAATCGGCCACAGGTTCGATGAGGGCATGCTGATGTATTCGGCGAAGGCACCGTGGCGATTCACGCCGATGCCGACGGTGTGCGGACACAGGTGCTGGCGGCCGGCGCGGCAGTTGCGGCAGAAGCCGCAGACGATATGGCCTTCGGCCGAGACGCGATCGCCGACGTTGTAGCCGCGCACGCCATTGCCCATCTCCGTGATGCGACCGACGAATTCATGGCCGATCACGAGGCCGGGCTTGATCGTGCGCTGGCTCCATTCGTCCCATTTGTAGATGTGCAGGTCGGTGCCGCAGATCGCGGTTTTTTCGAGCTTGATCAGCACGTCGTTCGGGCCGATCGTCGGCATTGGCACCTGTTCCATCCAGATGCCCTTCGCGGCTTCCTTCTTGACCAGGGCTTTCATCATTTGGGCGGACATGGGCGGTTCCTGCGAAAGTTTAGAGACTGATTGGACAATGGGAACAATGGCGCGGGCAGCACTCAGTCGACGTAGCCGGCGACCATCACGCGCTTGCCGTGCAGCAGTTGTTCGTAACCGTCGGCGGGCACCGGCAGCACTTCGACGCGGGCAAAACCGATCTTGCGCATGATGAAGATCAGAGCTTCCGTACTCGGCACCAGACAGATGCCGGTGGTGCTGGCTTCCGGGCCGTGGGTGTCGTCGGTTTCGTCGATGATGCCGAACGAACCATGCATCTGCCGCACGAACTTGTAGCTGCCGTAGTCGACCATGCCGCTCAGGTTCGGTACGACCTGGGTTTCGACCACACACATGTGCCGCGTCAGTGCGCGCGCCATGCGCAAGGCACCAACCGGGTTTTCGAGGTGATAGATCAATCCCAGGCAAAGACAAACGTCGAACTGGCCGGTCGCCTTGACGTCGAGGGCGTGGACATCGGACTGTTGCAGACGGATCGCCGACAAGGACAGCGCATCGCGGATCAGCGTGGCGTCGGCGATGTGTTCGGAACGTGCGTCGACGGCGAGCACGTCGCGAAAACCGAGTTGCGCGAGTTGCACCGAGAACCAGCCTTGATGGCAGGCCAGATCGACGGCGTCGCGTTGGGCGAAGTCATGGCCGAAGCGCGCGCGCAATGCGGTTGCCAACATCGCCGAACGGGTGTGGTGAATGCCGTCAAGCCAACCGCCGTCATAACTTGGCGTGGTGGCGCCGCTCGGCAGCCGAAACGGGTAGAACCATGGTCGCGCCAAGGCGCACGCTTCTAGGGCAGTCGTATCTCGTGGAGCCGTTTCTTGTTCAGCCATATCCATGCATCAGCTCTGGTTGATGGGGGCGATGTCGCGGCGCGCGCCGGCGATGGTGACGGTGAAGCCGGCGATCACGTCGATCAGGCAGATCAACGCGATCGAGATGAATGCGGCATGCGCGAATTTCGGCGAGATCAGCAATTCGACCAGCGCAACGATGAACACCAGTAACGACAGCGCGTGGTCGAGCACGCTGGCCGACCCGGTGCGCGTGGCCTTGAAAATTTCGCCGTACAGCAGCACCAGCGCGAGCAGGACCAGTCCGTCCCCAGCCGTGAAGGTGACGACGCCGCTGGAGGGCAGGGTGAGTTTGAACAACTCGGCGGAAAAACCGCCATCGGCGCCGAATGCGACGGCATTGGCGAGCAGCAGGACGATCGACAACAGGGGGATGGCCGACAACATGGCGAACCTCGCTCAATGGGCGCGCATTGTGCCAGAGCGCGCGTTGTCGATTCGCGTCAGATCAGGCGGCGGCGGTCGCGCGGCAGGTGGCTGACCAGAAAATCCATCTGGTCGGACAGGATATTGCGGTTGGTCAGGATCAGATGTTCCACCCAACTTGGCCGGTACGGCACGGCCAGCAGCGGCATGTGCGCCTGTTGCGGCGTGCGGCCGCCCTTGCGCACATTGCAGGGCAGGCAGGCGCTGACGACGTTTTCCCAGACATCGCGACCGCCTTTGGACACCGGCATGACGTGGTCGCGGGTCAGTTGCGGTTTATGAAAATTCAGACCGCAATACAGGCAGAGGAAGCGGTCGCGGGCGAACAGGGCATTGTTGTTCAGTGCCGGCGCCGGCTCCATCACGCCGTGGCGGGCGTAGCCGGTGCTGGCGACGATCGGATGCAGGTCAACGGTGCTTTGTGTGCCGGTCAGTCGACTGGTGCCGCCGTGCACGGTCATGCAAGCGTCACCGATGGTCCAAGCCACGGCGTCGCGGACGTACAAGCAAACCGCGTCCTGCCAACTCATCCAGTCAAGGATGCGCCCGTTGGCATCCAGTGACAGTACCCGCGTCGAATGCAAATCGCCCTTCGCTGCAACCTGAGCCCACATTCTGTCCTCCAGCGCCAGTGAATAACCGTTGGCGCCCGAGCATAGCCGAAAGCCGTGACGGCGCCGCAAGCACCCTCACACCGCTGCGGGCAGGAATCCGAGGTGATGCGGTGGAAGGACAACGCCTGGAGTGACATCGTTGAAGCGGGTGACGTTCGGGAAGACTGTGCCGCGTCCTCCGGCGTCGTCGGGCAGGCCGTACCACCGGGCCAACGTCCACGCGTATTGGTCGACGCTGGTGGTGGGGATGATGGCGCCGAACCCGGTGTCGTCAGGATTCACGTTGCTGGCGGTGAGACTCGGGAATTTTCCGTAAAAGCGTCCGCCATTCACTGCGCCGCCAACGACAATGTGATGGCCGCCCCAGGCGTGATCCGTGCCGTCGCCATTGGGCGCTAGTCGGCGACCAAATTCGGAGGCGGTGAACGTCGTGATCTTGTCGGCGATACCCAAGTCCTGTGTCGCCTTGTAGAACTTGGTCAAGCCGTTGGCGACCGAGGCCAGCAGGGCTGGATGATCGGTGAGCTGGTTGTCGTGGGTGTCGAAGCCGCCGATACCGACGAAGAAGATCTGGCGCTGCATGCCGAGCAGATCGCGTTGCGAAATCAGTTTGGCGACCATCTTCAGCTGCAGCGCGAGGTAGTCCAGTCCGGCGTCGGGCGCAGCGGCATTGTACGAGCCTGGATTGAACGTGCTGCCCAAGGTGTCGCGTAAAGGATGAACACTACATCCAGCGGCAAGATCGCCGTTGCCGGCGAATCCGCAAAGCGTGTTGATCACTTGTGTGTAATTGCTGACGGTACGTTTGAGTCCATCCGAATAGGTTCGTTCCAGCGGGTGCGACAACGTACCGTTAAGCAGCGCGTAGAGTGCATCTCGGCGATTCTGCGGCTCGCTCCAGGTCGGATCGATCGCGCCGATGCGCTCCACGCCCCACGGGCTGACGAAGTACGGCACAACGTCTTCGCCTGCCTGAAACACATTCTCGCCGTCGGTTGAAACCGTCATCGCGAGGTTCTGATTCGGGTTCGATATGGCAAAACGATCGGCGAGCAAGCCGCCCCAACCGACGCGGGTCGTCGTGTTGGCGGTCGGCGTCTGCCAGAACGTCGATTGATCCTCGTGCGAAAACAATTGCGGCGGCAGATCGACTTCGGCTTCGTATTCCGGTTTCGTCGTCGGGAACAACAAGGGCCCGACGTTGGCGACGATGGCTACCGGACTCGGCACCTGATTGAAGAGCCCGGCCAATGCCGTCATCGCCGGATGCGGAGCAAGCGGCGGTTGTACCGGAGCGGGCGGTAGCGGACGCGTCACCACACCAGGATGGAGGCCGAAGCGTGCGTCCCCGCCCATCGCGGTCAGCGGGATGATTTCGTTCTGCGGCACCCGCAGCGACGTTCTGGCATTCGCGTAATCGGCATAGCCGGCGTCGCGTGGCACGATCATGTTGAAGCTGTCGTTGCCGCCGTAAAGATAGACGCAGACGAGTGCACGGTAGTCATTGCCCAGCAGAGCGCGCTGCGACTTGCCGAGCGTTGCCGCGTGCGCGAGGGAAAATTGGCCGGACAACGCCGAAAAGCTCGCGGCACCTGCCGAAGCGGCGAGGACGTTTTTAAGAAGATCGCGACGGTTCATGAGTGGGCTCACTTCTCGATCACATGTTCGGGGGAAACCATGATCAGCCAAACCGCTTCTCGGACTCGCCGATAACCCGCGTTGTCGCTGGAAGGAATGGCGTTCAGGTAGTTGATCAGCGTCGAGCGCATGTGCGCGCTCATGGCGCCAGACATCAGCAACACGTCCAAACGGTCGACGAGTTGCGGGATATTTGTCCGCAATGCGCGCTCGGCGTCGAAGTTGAGCACGGTAGGTTTCGCGGTGATGTATTCGGTCGGATCCAGATCCGGATTGCCGACGTGGGAGTAGATGATCCAGTCCAGCAAGTTGCTTAAATTCGTTACGTAGCTGTCTGTCTGAACCTGGAATTCCGGTGCCAGCAAACCGGCGTTCGCGACTTCGCCAACCGGTGCATAGTCGGGCAGGAAGAAATTGAACACGGTGGGCGAATGCAGTGGTGTCTGCGCCAGGTAACTTCCCGGCCAGCGCACAAACCAGTCGTTGTAGCGCCCGACCGGATCGATGGCGTTGAACGCGCGCCAGACCTGGGTGAGTCGCACCAGGGGTTCGCGCAACTTGCCCTGAGCCGAGCCGGATACGGGCCGTGCCCGCGCATCCGGGTCCATCAGGATGGTGCGAACGACGGCGCGCAAATCGCCGCGTACGCCGCTGCCATTGTCGTTGAATACCGCAGCCACACGGCCAACGTAATCGGGTTCCGGATTGCTGGTCACGAAGCGCTGGATCAACAGCTTGCTGATGAACGGGCCGACATTTGGATGATTGGCGATGTTGTTCAGTGCAGCGGTCAGTTGCTGCTGCGGGGTCGTGCTGCCAGGCACGACCGGGCCGGGCGGTGTGTACGTCGGCGGCGCTGCCGAGGGCAGGATTCCGCCCGCAAGACTCACGCCCGCGTAATTCAGGAGTTGTTTGTTGCCCTGGTAGGCATGCCAAGTGAGGTAGGTCGTGTCGTCCCAATCCAGGCCTTCCGGTGTCTGCATGGGCACAAACCAGCCGCTGCCGGTTGCTCCCGGGGAGCAGTAGCTGAATCCGCGCCGGTCACAGCCGTTGAAATTCCATCCGGTGAACACGTGCGCGAATCCGCGGATCGTTTCCTGATCGTAGGTCGGCACGGGTTGCACGCCAGCGCTCATCGGGTCGCCATCCACCGGCGTGCCGTCCAGATTCAGTTGCACCAGCCCGATCGAAAACAACTGCATGATTTCGCGCGCGTAGTTTTCGTCCGGGTTGACCACGCCATCGGGCTTGCGATTGCCGAGCATGGACAAATAGCGACCCATGACCGGCGTCAAAGTGACCTGCTCAAGCAAGTTGCGATAGCTGCCAAGGCCCTGTTGCCCGAGCAAGTCGTAGTAATGCGCGAGCGCGAGCGGTTCACCGCCGAGCCCGCCGCCTTGATCCGAAACAACCAGGATTTCGCTGAGTGCGAACGCGAGGCGCTGGCGCAACTGGTCCGGCGCATGCATCGCGCGTTCGACAAAGGCCATGTTGCGCTTGTCATTGCCGAGATTGTTTTCATCGCCATAGTCCGGGTCGGGGTCTTCCGGCAATGACGCAATCCAGTCGAGATACGGCCGATGCGTCGAAAACGGCAACGCCAGCTGCTCGTCCAGCCAGGCGTTGTAGCCCATCCGGCGCAGGCGCTGGATTTCGGGGATGGTCGGACCGAAGGTCGCCTGCGTGAGAAAGCGTGCGGCTTCGTAGTCGTTGTATGGGCCTTCGGGGGATTCGTCGAAGCTGGCGGTGAACATCAGATCGCCCGCGAACGTGGACGAGGTGGCAAGCGACAGAACGGCGAGCAGGGCGGTGTTGACGCGCAGGCGGCGGGACATGGTCATCCTCTCGGAAATCGTGCCGAGGTATAGCAGTGACCGTGCCAAGCGAATGTGCGCGTTGCCGCGATTTGGCGAAATGCCCAGCTGGGACTTGGCGCGCAGATGTTATAAAGTTACGCTACAGGTCCCTCGCATGGTTCGAAGTTGACAATGACCTCCGTGGAAACCCTGCCCGCAACTCAGCGCAACCGGCGCGAGCGCTGGCACCATCGTCTCGATTGGCTCGGTGCCTGGGCGTCGTTCGTGTGCGCGCTGCATTGTGCGGCGTTGCCGATTATCGTCGCGCTGACGCCATTCGTGAGCGCGCACTGGCTCGCCTCGCACGCCTTCGACACCTGGGCTGTCTCGATTGCGCTGGGGTTTGGTGCCGCGGTGATCGGCGCAGCCTATTGCACGCATCGCTGGCGGGTGACACTGGTGCTCTATGCCAGCGCTGCGGCGTTGATGATCGCCGGGGCGTTTTTTGTACACGAGCCGGACCTGCTGCACGCCAGCCTGCTGGCGGCGGGCGGCATTCTGTTGGCTTCGGCCCACATCGTGAATCGCCGCAGCGCCATGCGCCATCGCTGCACGCGCAATCTGTGGACGCAGTTGCTGGGTGCGGATTGATCGGCGGGTGGATCGGCGGGTTGATCGACCGGTTGATTGCGATCGTGAACGTGAGCTTTGCGCGACCGGAGCTCGCAAAATGCCCTGGAATGGCCGCAAGCCGTTAATTTGTGGCGTGTTTGCTGCTAGCCTTCGCGACCAAACCAAGTATCAGGAGCTGGAACGAGATGGGCAAGGGCGATCGCAAGACCAAGAAAGGCAAGATCTTCACGAAGAGCTACGGCAATGTGCGTCCGCATTCGGAAGCCGCCAAGTCGGCTGCACCGGCGACCACAGTCGTGAAGAAAGCAGCGACGCCTGCGGCCAAGCCTGCAGCGAAGAAAGCAGCACCGGCGAAGAAAAAAGCGGTCTGACGTTTCTGATCAGAAGCTGCACCCGAAAGCCCTCGCGATGCGGGGGTTTTTCATTTCTGCGCTCAGTACAGGCGCTGTCCGGCGGCATACAGTGCACTCGGTCCGTCGGCGCCGATCCAGTAACACAACTCCGCAGGTGAACCGATGTTCCAGATCGCAAGATCGGCGTCAAAGCCACTGGCCAGCACACCCTTGCGTCTGGCCAGTCCAAGCGCTTTGGCGGCGTTGACGGTGACGCCACGGATCGCTTCCTCCGGCGTCAGACGAAACAACGTGCACGCCTGATTCATTGCGAGGCGCAGCGACAGGATCGGCGAGGTACCGGGGTTGAGGTCACTCGCGACCGCCATCGCGACGCCGTGTGCGCGAAACCCCGCGATCGGCGGTAGTCGAGTTTCGCGCAGGCAATAGAACGCCGCCGGCAACAACATCGCCACGGTGCCATGAGCAGCCATCTTCGCCACCGCGGCATCGTTCGTGTATTCCAGATGATCTGCGGAGAGACCGGCGTATTCCGCGGCAATCGCAGCGCCGTCGAGATCGCTCAACTGATCGGCATGCAGTTTCACCGGTAGGCCGAGCGTTCGTGCGGCATCGAACAAGCGTCGCGTTTCCGCTGGGGTGAAGGCGATGCCCTCGCAGAACGCGTCGACGGCATCGACCAGGCCTTCGGCATGCAGTCTTGGCAGCCAGTCGTCGCAGACGGTGCTGATGAAGTCATCGCGACGGTCGATGAATTCCGGTGCCAGTGCGTGCAGGGCGAGATAGGTGCAGTGCACGTCGATATGCAGCAACTCGCCGATACGCCTGGCCACGCGCAGCATGCGACGTTCGCTCTCGAAATCGAGTCCGTAGCCGGACTTGATTTCCAGAGTGCTGACGCCGTCGCGCAGCAATGCACGTGCGCGCGGCAGCGACATCGCCAGCAACTCGTCCTCGCTGGCTGCGCGCGTGGCGCGTACCGTGCTCAGGATGCCGCCGCCGGCCTGTGCGATGTCCGAATAGCTCGCGCCATTCAAACGCATCTCGAATTCGTTGGCGCGGTGTCCGGCGAACACCAGATGCGTGTGCGCGTCGATGAAGCCGGGCGTGATCAGTGCGCCGCCGAGCAGTTCGACCTGATCGGCCATCAGATCCGGTGCGAATGGCAAGTCGGCACGTTTACCTGCGAACACGATCTGGTGGCCGGCGATGCCGATGGCCGCGTCTTCGATCAGGCCGTAGCCCGACGCGCCCGCGAGCGTCAGCGCGCGCGCATCCAGCAACAATCGGTCCCAGCGGGTGTTTCCGGTCTTCATGCTCGCGTCGACGTGGTTCGGCGCGACAGTGTAGCCGCTAGCATTGCGCCACTGATCTGAGCTGACCATGTCCGAGCCGCCCATGTCCGACCCAAGCGAATTCAAACTGCCCGGCCTCACCAATGCGCATTCGCATGCGTTCCAGCGCGCGATGGCCGGCCTCGCCGAAGTACAGAACGATCCCGCCGACAGCTTCTGGACCTGGCGCGAGCAGATGTATCGCTATGCCGGCTTGATCGAGCCCGATGATCTGGAAGCGATCGCGGCGCAGCTCTATGTCGAAATGTTGAAGTCCGGCTACACCGCCGTCTGCGAATTCCACTATCTGCACCATCAACGCGATGGCCAGCCCTACGCGGATCATGCGGCGATGTCGCGCGCGCTAATGGCGGCGGCGGCACAGACCGGTATCGATCTCTGTCTGCTGCCGGTGCTGTACATGCAGGGCGGGTTTGACGGGCGGCCGCTCGGTGCGCGCCAGCAGCGTTTCGGTCACGGCGTCGATGACTTTCTCGAATTGTTGGCCACGTTGCGCCGCGATGAATTCGATGCGCTGCAAGTCGGCATCGCGCTGCATTCTTTGCGTGCGGTGCCGCCGGTGGCGATGCGCGCCGTGCTCGCTGCCGAGCACGCGTCGGGACGACCGATCCATATCCACATCGCCGAACAGACCGCCGAGGTCGACGAATGTCTGGCGCTGCGTGGCGCGCGGCCGGTGTCGTGGCTGCTCGACCATGCCGAGGTCGATACGCGTTGGACCCTGGTGCACGCCACCCATGTCAGTGCCCAGGAAGTGCAGGCAATGGCCGACAGCGGCGCGACCGTGTGTTTGTGCCCGACGACCGAGGCCAATCTCGGCGATGGTCTATTCCCGCTCGCTGATTTTCTCGCCGCAGAAGGTCGTATCAGCATCGGTTCCGACAGCCATATTTCGGTGTCGCCGGTCGAAGAATTGCGCTTGCTGGAATATGGTCAGCGCCTGCAGGCGCAGCGCCGTTGCATCGGCGTTGGGCGCGAAGAAAAATCCGTCGGCACGAACCTGTTTCGCGCCGTACACGCTGGTGGTTTGCAATCTGCGGGCGCGGTCATCGGCGCCGGTACGTCGACGTTGACCCTGGACACCACGCATCCGCTGCTCACCGCGCGTACGCCGGGACAAATGCTCGATACCTGGATCTTTTCCGGCAATGTGCCGCTGGTGCGCGAAGTGCGCGTGCGCGATCGCGTCGTTGTGCGCGCTGGTCGTCACATCGACGAAGACCGCATTGCCGCGCGCTATCGCGCCACGATGGCGCGACTCGCACACGCCTGAAGGGCTTGGTCGGACGCGGCGATTTATCCGCCGCGCAGTTTCGCAGCTTCCCGCGCCAGTGCTTCGATCGCCGACCAGTCGCGCGCCGCAACAGCAGCTTCGGGCAGCATCCACGAGCCACCGACCGTGATCACGTTGGCCAGTGCCAGATAACGTGGTGCCGACGTGGCGTCGATGCCGCCGGTGGGACAGAACTTCACCTGGGGAAACGGCCCGCCGAATGATTTCAGCGCCGCCACGCCGCCGCTCGCTTCGGCCGGGAAAAACTTGAAACGGCGATGGCCATGTTCGAGGCCGCGCATCAGTTCGCTGGCAGTCGCGACTGCTGGAATCAACGTGATGCTGGCACGGGCGGCAGCGGCGTAGATCGCTTCGGTGGCCCCTGGCGCGATGGCGAAGCGTGCGCCGATCCGGGTCACGCCATCCAGATCTTCCTCGGCGAGCACGGTGCCGGCGCCGACGATGGCTTCGGGCACTTCGGCGGCGATGCGCGCGATCGCTTCGATCGCTGCCTCGGTGCGTAGCGTCACTTCGAGCACCGGCAATCCACCGGCGACCAGCGCGCGCGCCAGCGGCACGGCGTCTTCGAGATGGTGGATCGAGATGACCGGCAATACCGGCGCTCGCTGCAGGATCGCGTCGACACTGTCGCAGCGACTTTCGTGGGTCCAGATCTTCATCGGGTCTGCTCCAGAGGTGGGTGTGCGCAAATTTCCATGACGACGTTCAAGGCGCGTCCACGAACAAGCTGCAGGCGCCCTGTTCGGCGGAACTTGCATGCAGACGCATGCTTGCAAACAGCTCGCGACCGACACCTGCGGCATTGGCCGCGAGATCGATCGGGGCCGGCGTGCGTGCCGCGAATTCGTCGGCATCGACGCGTACATGCATGGTGCCGGCGTCGGCATCGATGGCGATGAGGTCGCCATCGTGCAGAAGTGCGATCGCGCCGCCGCAGATGGCTTCAGGCACGACGTGGATCGCGGCAAGTACCTTGCCGGATGCACCGGACATGCGGCCATCGGTGAGCAGGGCGACGCGTTGGCCGCGATCCTGCATGACGGCGAGCGTCGGCGTCAGCTTGTGCAGTTCCGGCATACCGTTCGCGCGTGGCCCCTGGCCGCGGATCACCGCCACGAAATCGCCGGTGAGCACGCCGGCCTTGAATGCGGCCAGCAACGCGTCTTGTGAATCAAACACGCGCGCTGGCGCTTCGATGACGCGATGTTCCGGCGCGACGGCGGACAC
>JAYUXS010000147.1:0-1910 GCA_043752845.1 Lysobacterales bacterium
CCAAAGTGGTTTTCATGGCGTTCACCCGTATCGACCAATATGGCTGGCCCGTAGAATATCACTTGGGCGCAATTCGAACGGCTTCGACGGCGCAACCTAGCGAGCCCCGTGGGCAATTGGTCACGGTCAAATCGCCTGCCGCTTGTTTTCTGATTGTGTTGTTGGCGATCGGCCTGCTTTTGATCGGCATGAGTGCTGCGAACCGCGGCAGTTGCCGGCAGTGGCAGCAGTGCGGCCGGTGTACCGCCGAGCAACAGCACCGCACGCTTTGATGTCAGCGTCGAGTTCAAGATTGGTCAGGAGGCGTTGCTGAAGCAGAAATATGCCGAAGCAAGCCGCGCCTTCGGTCGGGTGCTGCAGGTGATCCCGCGGGACGCCAACACGAACCTGCTTGCCGGCATGGCCAAAGCCGGGCTCGGCAAGACCAAGGATGCGCGGCGTCACTTCGAGAAAGCGGTGAAATACGACCCGGACCTGATTCTGGCGCACCAGGAACTGGCGCTCGCACAGGCAAAAACCGGTAAGACCGAAGATGCCGAGGAAGTGCTCGCACAGTTGTGCGCGCGCGCCGCGAAGTGCGCTGATACCCGCGCGCAGGCGGCGGACCTGAAGTCGGCCATCCCGCTCGTCGAAGCGGCCCTGAAGTCGCCGGAAACATCACAGGTTCCGGCTGCCGGGAACGATTTTCTTCTGGCCGATTCGGCACAGGGCGATCGCGCCTATCTCGAGGCCGTGACCGTTTCGCACGCCGCTGTTGCTCGGCGGGCAAGCGGCGCGCGCTGGCGTGTCGTGCAACAGTTGTCATCGCAACGGACGCGGCAATCCCGATTTCCAGTTTCCAGGTTTGTCCGGCGAACCCGGTACGGCGGATGTCACCAGTGCGTTGATAAGTTCGCATCGCGGTGACCGCGTCGAGAATCCCGTCGCAATCCCGGACCTGAGTGCCGCGCCGGCGACACAGAAAGTGTCCAGAGCGTTTGGCGATACGACGCTGGATCGCTTCATCAGCGGATTGATCGAGGCCGAGTTCGACGGTGCAAAACCCTCACCGCTGGTACTCGCGAGTGTCAGCGACTACGTGCGGGCATTGGCGCCGGACGCTTGTCCCGCTGCGCCCAGTCAGCGCATCCGTCTCGCTGATTATCTCGCCGATACACGTGCGGCGATGCAGGCGGCGCTATTCGCACACGACGCGCGGGATGCATTCGCGACGCGGTTGATGCTGGCGAGTGCGCGCTCGGCGCTCGGTTTGATCGATGAGCGTTATGGCGCAGCGGATCTCATCACTGCGCGAGCCGCACTGCGCGCTGCGGATCGTGAACTCGCCGCCATCCAGGCCGCGGTGGATGCCGGCGACAGCAGTCTGCCGCTGCGTATCACCGCTTGGGTGGCGAGCATGCCGCGCTGGTCGAAAGCATTGGAAGAAAACGAGTCGCGGTCCTTGTTCAATGCCGACTTGCTCGCGGCAACCACGCATTGATCTTGGCCGTCAGCGGCGCTTGAAGGTGATCATCACGACGCCGGCGAGAATGATCGCCATCGCCACCAAGTCGAGTGTGAGCAGCACTTCGCCGCCGAGCATGACCCCGAACAGCACCGCGATCGGCGGGTTGACGTAGGCGTAGCTGGTCGCAATGGCGGGACGCGTCTTGTCGAGCAGGTACACGTAAGCACCGAAGCCGAGGATGGAGCCGGCGATCGCGAGATAGATGAGCGAACCTATGGCTAGCGCGTCGATGCCGGGCTTGATCCATGGATCGCCGTGAATCGTCGCCATGATCGTCAGCACCGGCGTGGCGATGAGCATCTGCGCTGCGGTGCTCATCATCGGACTCGGCAGGTCGCGGCCACGGCTCCAGACCGAGCCGAATGCCCAGCAGATCGGCGAGATCAGCAGCGCGATCGCGCCG
>JAYUXS010000148.1:0-10670 GCA_043752845.1 Lysobacterales bacterium
ATTTCCGATGCAAAGTAGAAGGTGCATTCGTCGACCGGATCGATGCTCATCGAGGCATAGTCGCCCCAGCGCCCGGAGGTGCTCGACTGCACGCCCAACTGGGCCTGGGTGAAGAAGTTGACCTCGCCGTTGTTCATGGTTCCGGCGGCGGTGGCACCGCGACCGGCAACGACCATGTTCGCTTTCAGCGCCGTGCCCGCCTGGCTGTAGCCGAGTGCGATACTGCCCTGGTGGTCCTGGGCGATACTGCCCATCCAGTTGTTATTGCCCGCCGCGGGATCAACAGCACCGGTGAGATGCGTACCCTGATCGAACACGGTCGGCAGTGCGACGGCATTGCTGCTGTGCAGTTCGAACCAGCGAATGCCAGCCTGGTAGGTCGTGGGCGTGGTCGGATTGACGCCGCCCACATTGACGGTGAAATTGCCGGTCCATGAATTCGTCGGGCTCGCGAAGCTGCCCAGGTTTCGGTAGGCAAGTCGGAACATCACGCGATCGGCGATCGCATCCAGCGCGGTGGTCGTTGTCGCCGAACCCTGCTCGATGAGATTTCGGCTGTTTGGCGAACGCGCATCGAAGGCCGCCAGTGCGATGTCGGCACCGAGCAGACCATTCGGTCCGGTAATGCCGGTGGCCTTGAATGTGGAACTGGCGGGGGTCGCGAAGTTGGGCACCAGTTCATAGACGCGCAACGAGTCGGTTTCAGCCGCCACAAATTCGTCGGCGCGGAATTCGTAAAAGCGGTTCGGCAGACCCGCGGGCGGCGGAATGAACCCGTCCAGATCGGTGGGCAGCACACCACCCGCGTTCGGGTCGGCAGCAAATCGGTTGAAGTACACGTAACTGGCGGTGGGATCACCGGCCAGCATTTTCACGCGATCGAATACCCAGAAGCCCGCACCGAGGAAAGCGGTGCCGGCCTGATTGAACTGATTCGTCGTCAGGTAGTAACCGTCCGGCCAAACGCCGTAATGCGGGTAGTCCTGGAAATCGGTGGTCGGATTGACGAAATCGTAGGCATACCAGGCACCGGTCGGGTCCGGGGTCTGCGAGACCGCGATGCACTGGTGCCCGGGAACGCCGTTCACTTCGAATTGGCTGATCATCCAGCGGTCGGCCAGGTTGTCGTAGACCACGACCGGGTCACCGTCATCGCCGGTGCGGCAGGCATTGCCGGCAGGCAGACCGGAGAAGAACGTTGCGCTCTGCAGCACCGGGCCACCGGCAAAGAACGGCGTGCCGGTCTTGTTGTAAATCTGGACCCGGGTATTGCTGGTCAGCACGTAATGGTTGGGACCGACATCGCCATTGGTATCGGGTGGCAGACAGCCGCCGCAACCCTGCGTGGCGTTGAAGCCGACAAAGGTGGTGGCCGTGGGCATCACGTTCGGTGCGCGCTGATTGTTGAACTGCAGCAGCGGGTCGGTGAATCGGCCATCGCCGGCACCGGCGCCAAGACCTGGCACGGCGTATTTGACGCGCTCGTTCTCGTTCTCTTCTTCGTATTCCTTGTTACCCAGCGCCTGCGCGGGCGGCATGTCGCGCATCAGGTCACGAATCGGCGGCGTGAGGCCAAACGCGCTCGGCTGCACATGATAGGCGCCGTTGGCCAAGGGCACGGAAAGCTTGCCGTTGACGACCAGGTCAACGTCCTTGGGCTTGAATTTTTCACCCGCCTGCGCCGTTGAAACCAGCAAAAGCATCGATATTGGCAGTACGCGCCGAAGCGCGCGCACCACATGTCCAGCCGTGACAACACGGCCAATTTTCGACAAACCCATGACTAAACTCCCAGAGATAGAACACGCTGCTTGACGCACCCACGCGACAGACACGTTCGTCGAAATTATCACCGGACAAAAGCGCTGTCGTCAATATTCACATCGGCAACATGGCGGCGGAGTCGTTGCTGCTTCGCACCATCCGCAGGCTCGTGCAAGCCTGCGACTACGGCGCCATCGAACTGAAATCCGGTGCTGTTCGGCGACGGCTTCGAAGCACCACCACCGCCACGCTAGACCACTGCCGCTGCGCTGCAACAATGGGGTAACGGCAACATCGCTAGAATGCGCGCCCCAAAAATCCCCGGATTGACCTGATGCGTATCGTGCTTCGTAGCGCGCTGTTGGCGCTCGCTCTTACCTCCACTGCGACGGCGCAGTCGGTGTCGATCACCGGCGGTGTGCCGGCGGTCGAAACGTTCAATGTCATGGCCGGTACACACAACACGACGGCGAGCACGGTTCCGTCAGGGTGGGCGTTCTTCGAAACTGCGAACGCGAACTCCGCGACTTATCTGATCGATGATGGCACTTCGGGTTCTGGCAACACGTTCAGTTACGGCGCAGCCGGGGCCGGCGACCGCGCACTGGGCGCACTCGCCTCGGGCAGCGTCGTCAGCACCTTCGGTGCCGCGCTTCAGAACAATACCGGTGCCGCACTTTCGGAACTGCTGATCCAGTACACCGGAGAGCAATGGCGTCAGGGTACGGCCGGTGGCGCGGACACGCTCAATTTCCAGTACTGCAAGACGACCTGCGCGCTGGCCGACGCCTCCAACGATGCCGACTGGATCAATTTCGACGGGCTCGATCTGGTCGCACCGGTGACGAATCTGGCCGACGGCACCAAGCTCGACGGCAACCTCACGGCCAACCGCGTCGCAAAGACCGGGACGATCACGGGCTTGTCGCTCGGCACCGGCGCCCAGATGTCGGTTCGTTGGTATGACACCAACGATGGCAGTGTCGATGATGCGCTCGCGATCGACGACTTCAGCGTCGGACTCGCAGTCGACAATCCACCGCAGCTCAGCGGCAGCAGCCCAAGTGGCAGCGCGGCGCTGGTCGACAGCAACGTCGCGCTGACGTTTTTGGAAGCGGTGACGACGACCGACCCGTGGTTCGAGCTGAACTGCGCCGGCGTTATCACCGGTGTACTGAGCGGCAGTGGCAATACGCGCAGCTTCGATCCGACCGGCGACCTGCCTTACGCCACGCTGTGCACGGTCACGCTGACCGCAGCGAACATCCGCGACATCGATGGAACGCTCGATCCGATGGTCGGATCGAGCACGTTCTCGTTCACGACCGTCGCCGACGTCACTCCGAGCGTCACTTCGACTGTTCCGGCGGACACGGCGACCGGCGTCAACATCAATGCGAACCTGACGGTCACCTTCAGCGAAGCGGTGACACCGACGACACCGAACTGGCTGCAGCTGAATTGCGCCGGCTCGATGGCGCACAGCGTCGCGATCAGCGGCGGGCCAGTGACCTGGACGATCAACCCGGACAGCGATTTTGCCTTCAGCGAATCCTGCACCGCATCGATCGCCGCGAACGCAGTGCAGGATCAGGACGGCAATGCCGATTTCATGGCTGCGCCGAAAACCTGGTCGTTCACGACCGGCGCCGATCTCGTACCGACGGTGACGACGACGACGCCGGCGAACGGCGCGATCAACATCACGTTGGCCAGCAATATCACGGTCAACTTCAGCGAGCCGGTCACCACGTCGCTCGCTTCGTTCACGATCAGCTGCGCAAATTCGGGCGGCCACAGCTTCGTGCTCAGCGCGTCGCCGTCGAGCACTTACACGCTTGATCCGGACAGCGATTTCGCCGAAACCGAATCGTGCACAGTCACCGTGATTGCAATGCAGGTCGTCGATACCGACGGCGTGCCAACACAGATGGACGCGAACCACACGTTCACGTTCACCAGCGGCACGTTGGTGCCTGACTACTACGCCGGCGTCGACGCGAGCTCGTGCACGACGCTGCGCACGACGTTGCACGCGCTGATCGACGACCACACCGTGCGTCCGTACACCGGCGCGCCGGTCGACGTATGGACAATGATCGAAGCCGGCGACGAAGATCCGAATGATCCGGGCAAGGTTCTCGATGTCTATCGCAACCGCGACTACATCAAGGGCACGGATCGCGATCAGGGCAGCGGCGACGGCGCGCTCGTGTACAACCGCGAACACACCTGGCCGCAATCGCTCGGATTCGCATCGGCGACCGGCGACCTCGGCTACCCGAATGCACCCCGCTCCGACGGACACATGATCTATGCGTCGGCCAAGGACTGGAATGCCGACCGAGGCAACAAACCGTATGCGGATTGTCCGCCGCCAGGATGCGCGTCGCGTTTCACCGACACGCATCCGATTACCGGTGGCGCCGGCAGCGCGCCGAATTGCGATTACGCGCTTGGCAACTGCAACTGGGTGCAGAGTCCGGACGGCAACACCGGCAGTTTTGAAGTTTGGAAGCGGCGCAAAGGCGACACCGCGCGCGCCGCCTTGTACATGGACATCCGCTATGAAGGCGGAGTCGCGACCGGCGGCAACACGGCCGGGCAGGGCGAACCCGATCTGGTCGTGACCGACACGCGCAGCCAGATTGTCATCACTTCGGGCAGCCCCGCCTACATGGGCCTGAAAGCCGATCTGATCCGCTGGCACAACGGCGATCTGCCGGACCAGTACGAACTGCTGCGCAACGACGCGATCCAGTCCTATCAGGGCAACCGCAATCCGTTCATCGACCATCCGGAGTGGGTCGACTGCCTGTTCAGCTGCAATTGCGGTCCGCCTTCGACGCCGCCGGTCGCGGTCGCCGACAGCTTCAACGTCAACGAGAACAGCGGTGCGAGTGTGCTCGACGTACTGGCCAATGACACCGACGTCGACGCCGGTCCAAAATTCGTGCAGTCGATCACCCAGCCGATGGCCGGCGGTGTGGTCGCCATCGGACCCGGCGGCAGCAATGTGACGTTCACGCCGAGCGCAAACTTCTGCGCATCGACGAGCTTCAGCTACACGCTGAATGGCAATTCGACGACCACGGTGTCCATCACGATGACCTGCGACGACATCTTCGAAAACAGCTTCGAATAATGCGTTGGCGCGCGATCAATCGATCGCCTCGACCCACACCGGCGTGCCGTTGAAGGCGGCATTGCCGGTGCCGGAGTCGAGATCGGTATCGTCGGTCAGGTCATTGATGCTGACGCCGTCGAGCTGGCCCGCGGCCGCGAGCTTGACGCCCTTGATCTGATGACCGAAGCCGTGCGGCAGCGACACCACGCCGCACATCATTTCGTCGCTCGCTTGCACCGTCACCACGACCGCGCCAACGCGCGAGCGCACGCGCACTTGCTGGCCGTCCGCGAGCGCGCGCGCCTGCAGGTCCTGCGGATGCATCAGCAGTTGATGGCGCGGCTTGCCCTTGATCAGCCGCGGGGCGTTGTGCATCCAGGAATTGTTGCTGCGCACATGGCGCCGACCGATCAGACGAAGCATCTGCGGTGCGTCTACCGGCGTTTGTGCAAGTTCCGCAATCGCCGCTGCAAGCAATTCAATCAATAGCGTCGGCGCGCATTCGATCTTGCCGCTCGCCGTTTCCAGCCGCCGTAGCAACGACGGCGCCAGCGGGCCCATATCGATGCCATGGGGCGCAGTAAGCAAGTCGTCGAGCGTGACACCGGAGCCACCACGCGCAAGCGCTGCAGCGATCACTTCTCGCGGTTCGGAAAACGGCGTATGCGCTTCATCACGCGCGGCTTTCAGCGCACGCACCACACCTTCGGTGATCTGCCATTGCGCCAGCGCATGCGCAGGCAGGGGTTCGATCGGCGTGCTCAATCGCGCGACGCGACGGATGGCGAAGGCATTGAAGAAGATGTCGTAGTGATCTTCAGCGAGATGCGAAGGCGGTGGCAGGATCCAGTCGGCGTGGCGCGTGGTCTCGTTGATGTAGGGATCGATCGCCACCTGGAATTCGAGTTGCGTCAATGCGCAGTCGAGCGCGGCACCGTTCGGCGTCGACAGCACCGGATTGCCGGCGACCGTGATCAGGGCGCAAATTTGGCCTGCGCCCGGCGTTTCGATTTCCTCGCGCAAGGCCGCCACCGGCAATTCACCACTGACCTCGGGCAAGTGCCGCACCCGCGAATGCCAGCGCCCATGTGAACCGCGCGAAGTACCCGGCCCGGTGATCGCAAACACCGGCTCGTTCGGCAAACAGCCGCCGCTGCGATCGAGCTGTCCGAGGTAGAGGTTGATGAGCTGGATCAGATATTGCGCGACGGTGCCGAAGCGCTGCGTCGATACACCCATGCGACCGTACACGGCGGCGTTCTCGGCGCGATACAGCTGTGTCGCGATATCGCGAACAACATCGAGGCAGATGCCGGTGCGTGACTCGTGATGCGCACTCGACGCCGCCTGGATGCGCGCCAGTGCGATGTCGAAGCCGTCAATTTTTCCAGCGTAGGCATCGAGGCGCGGCGGGCCCAGATCGGTCAGGGCCTGCAGCAGCGCGATCAGCAACAGTGCGTCCGATCCCGGTTGGATTGCATGATGCGCGGTGGCGATCGCGGCGGTTTCGCTGCGCCGTGGATCGACCACGATCAGCGCGCCACGAAGCGCGATCGCTTTCAGGCGTACGGTCACATCAGGTGCCGTCATCAGGCTGCCGTTCGATGCCAGCGGATTCGCGCCGAGCATCAGCAACACATCGAGGCGATCAAGGTCGGGAATCGGCAGCAGCCATTGGTGCCCATACATCTGCCAGTTCACCAGTTGATGCGGCCACTGGTCGACCGAGGACGCACTGAACACGTTGCGGCTGCCCACAGTGCGGATCAGCGGCGCCGTATAGGCCATCAGGCCGAAGTGGTGCACATTCGGATTGCCGAAGTACAGGCCCACGGCATTCCTGCCGTGCTCAACCTGGATGGCGTGCAGGCGCGTGCCGATGGCCGCGAAAGCTTCGTCCCAGGTTGTTGCCATCCAGCGCTCGCCATCGCGGCGCATCGGCTGCGTCAATCGATCCGGGTCGCGCTCCAGATCGAGGATGGCGTTGCCCTTCGAACAGATGTGGCCACGACTGAACGGATCGGCGTCATCGCCACGAATGGCATCGAGGCGGTTGTCGACATAGCGGAATTCGAGGCCGCAGATGGCTTCACACAACGGGCAGGCACGGAAGCGTTGATCGAGGCGGGTCATCGTTGTCGACTCTGCGCAGCGCATCAGATGTCGCTGATGTCCCGGTAGTACGCCTCGACCGGGCCCGGATGCTTGAAGGTGATCGGGTTGCCGCGGCGATCGAGGGTGCGGCCGGCGGCGACGCGGATCCAGGCTTCGCTGATGCAGTATTCATCGACGTCACTGCGCTCGACGCCTTTGAATCGGATCCCGACCCCACGCGCCAGCGCGTCGGCGTCGTAGAACGGGCTTTTCGGGTTGGTGGCGAGGCGGTCGGGCGGTGTGTCGGCCATGGGGTACTCTTTTGAGTCGGGTTTGAGAGTCGGGTTTGATTTGCAAAGCGTAGCGACTTCGCCGGCCGGAACGAACTTGGCATGTGCACTGCGGTCTGCATAGCGGATCGCCGGCCCGCTTCCGCGCCGCGCAAGCCACTGCCAAGATGGCGGGTCCGTTGCACAGACTCTGGAAACCCGACATGAATCGCATCACTGCTTGGTCGCTTCGACTGCTCACGCTTTTCGCGCTCGCCGCATTCGGTTCCGCCCAGGCGATCGACGAGGACGATCTGCTGCCGGTCGGCGAAGCCTTTCGCCTGCAGGCCGAAGCGGTGACGCCGGGCTGGGTCGAGTTCCGTTGGAAGATCGCGCCCGGCTACTACCTGTACAAGGAGCGCATCAAGATCACGCTCGCCGAAGGCATCGACTTCAAGGCCAACCCGCTGCATCTGCCGCCGGGCTTGATCAAGGAAGACCAGTTCTTCGGACGCATGGAAACCTATCGCGATGCCGTGACCGCCAAGTTGACCGGGGCCGCCGGTGACGGCGTGTCGATGCTGCGCTTCAAGGTCAGCTATCAAGGCTGTGCCGACATCGGCGTGTGTTATCCGCCGCAGCGTCAGGAAGTGATCGTGTCATTGCCGGATCCGACGCGGGCGCAAGCCGTCGAAAGCGCGGACAGTGCGACGATGGATGCGACCGCAGACGCCGATGTGGTCGCGGATCTGCCGACCACCGAACCCATTGCCACGCCGTCGTCGGCAACGCCCGCTGCCCCCGCAGCAACGGGCTTCGTGTTGCCCGGAACCGCCGCACCTGTGGTTGATGCCGATGCCCTGCCCTTGCCGGAAGCCGAAGCTTTCAAGGTCGACGTGATCGCGGTCAGCGGCACCGAACTGCTGGCGCGCTTCGCAATGCCGAAGGACTACTACCTGTATCGCGACCGCTCTGCGTTCATTTTGCAGGACAACAGCGTCGGTGATCTTGGTGCGCCGAAGTGGCCAGCGAGCCGCAGCTTCGATGATCCGGAGTTCGGTCGCGTCGAAGTGTATTTCGATCTTGTTGAAGTCCCGATCACCATTGCGCGCAGCAGCGGTGCGGCGGCGAAGACGCGAGTGCGCGTCAATCTGCAAGGTTGCCAGCTCGATGGCATTTGTTATCCGCCGATGACGCGCGAGATCGATGTCGATCTGCCTGCAGCCAGCGACGCCGAAATCACGCAAGCACGTTTGGCCATCGCGCCCAAGGGTTTGCCGGATCTGCGCGCCAGCAGTGCCGCGCCAGCGGCGGCACCCGAGGGCAGTGCCGACTTCTTCGCCAACAGTTTGCGCGGCGGCAATCGCGCCTTCGCGATGCTGGTGTTCTTGCTCGTCGGTATCGGACTCGCCTTCACACCGTGCGTGTTCCCGATGGTGCCGATCCTGTCCGGCATCGTCGCCGGCGCCGGCGAAAACCTGAGCACGCGTCGTGCCTTCACGCTGTCGCTGGTGTACGTGCTCGCGTCGGCCTTGGTGTTCACGCTTGTGGGTGTCATTGCCGGACTCGCCGGGCAGAACCTGCAGGCGCTGTTCCAGAAGCCCTGGATCCTGATCAGCTTCGCGATCGTGTTCGTCGCGCTCGCGCTGTCGATGTTCGGCTTCTACGAATTGCAGTTGCCGAGCCGCTGGCAGACCAAACTGACTACCACCGGCAACAAGGTCGAGGGTGGCTCGCTGACCGGTGTCGCGATCATGGGCGCGCTGTCGGCGTTGATCGTCGGCCCCTGCGTGGCCCCGCCGCTCGCCGGTGCGGTCGTCTACATCAGTCAGACGCGTGATCCGATCTTCGGCGGTCTCGCCCTGTTCTCGCTTGCACTTGGCATGGGCCTGCCCCTGCTCGCCTTCGGCACCGGTGCCGGGCACTGGATGCCGCGCGCCGGACGCTGGATGGAACTGGTGAAAGTCGGCTTCGGCATCGCTTTCCTTTGGCTGGCGATCTGGATGCTGGAACGCATCCTGCCGCCGAGTTCGATCATGTTCCTCGCCGGCATCCTGCTCGTCGGCAAGGGCGTGCATCTGCACGCGCTGGAACGCCTGCCGGAGAATCCCACCGGTTGGCAGAAGACCTGGAAAGCAATCGGCCTGATCTTTTTGATCCTCGGCATCCTGCAGTTCATCGGCATGGCCTCGGGCGCGCGTGACTGGATGCGCCCGCTGGAAAATATCGGCCGTGGCGGCGCCGCGAGCGTCGGCATCGAAAGCCGCGAACTGCAATTTTCCAAGGCGAACTCGATTCCCGCATTGGACGCCACCATCGCCGCCGCGAATGCCGCCGGCAAACCAGTGCTGTTCGATTTCTATGCCGACTGGTGCATCGAATGCAAACGCATGGAGCGCAGCACCTTCCGTGATGCCGCCGTTGTCGCCGCCGCTGGCGACTATGTACTGGTCAAGGCCGATGTCACCGAACAATCGCCGGAACACGTGGCCTTGCAGCAACGCTTCGGCATCATCGGCCCACCGGCAACGCTGTTCTTCGGCCGTGACGGCATCGAGATCCGCAACGAACGCCTGATCGGCTTCGAGGACGCGGCTGAATTCGCCGCTCGTCTCGGTCGCGTGCGCCAGTGACCCCGTCGCGAGACGCAAGCAACTCAAGCAGCCAACAGGCTGCATCGGGCAATGCGCGAGAGTGCTTCGCCAAGCGACTCGCGTGCTATTGCGGTGTCGTAATTGGCTTGCCCGCGCAGCCACCACCCGTCACTCAGTCCGAAATAGCGGCACAGGCGCAAATCCGTATCTGCCGTGATTGCACGCTTGCCGGCGACAATGTCGCCAATGCGCTGTGCGGGAACGCCAATGTCTTTGGCCAATCGGTATTTCGATAGTCCAAGCGGCTTCAGGAATTCTTCGTTCAACATTTCACCGGGAGAAACCGGAGCAACTTTACGCATGTGCATACTCCTTCAGTGATAGTCCACGATTTCCACATTCGACGCGCCTTGCTTGCTCCAGACAAAACAAACTCGCCACTGATCGTTGATGCGGATGCTGTGCTGACCGCGTCGAGTTCCTTTCAATGCTTCCAGCCGATTTCCCGGAGGTGCGCGAAGATCGTCCAGTAACGCAGACCAATCGAGCTGTTCAAGCTTTCGCAACGCGGCACGCTCGATATTGATCCAGCGCCGAACCCGCTTTCCGAGAAACAGTGCGCGGGTGTCCTCGCATCTGAAGCTTACGATCGCCATGCATTGATAGTAACGCCATGCGTTATGCTTTTCATCAAGAATCTACTGGGCGCTCCCGCTCCGCCTAAATGGCGAGAAGACGCCGATGGTCAATCCGTAACGACTGATCGCGACGAGGCGGTTTCGAACGCTGCCACTGGCACCGAACGATTCACCGCAACCCCGC
>JAYUXS010000149.1:0-4691 GCA_043752845.1 Lysobacterales bacterium
GGATACCGTACCTTCCGTTTTGTCTGTGGTGCGTCTTATGGCTTGGTTCCCGATCCGTCTGTTCAAACCTGCCTCACCGCACCGCCAGGCCCTGCGCCGGCACAGTCAACGGCGACATGCGCACTTCCAACGTTTCCGTCCGGACTGGTCGATTCTGCAGAACCTGGGCAACGTCGCCACCGACTGGCGCCGCCGACCCTGGGTCATCGCCGTGGCGACCACACTGGTCGCACTATTTTCAGCGCTGGTGCTGCCGTCGATCGCCTCGGTGGTGCGGCCGAACGCCGTGAACGATGCCAATGCCGTGTCGCTGGCTTTGCCGGAAGTGCCGATCGAGACTTTTCTGCCCGGCGCCGGCGACGACCGCATCGCGCTGATCGACGGCGTTTATGCGCCTTTGTCGGAAGCGTCGCAGTGGACCTCGATCACCATCGAGCGCGGTCAGACGCTCGGCGAAATCTTTGCGCGTCTCGGCATCGACTCGCGCCAGCTCGCACGCCTTGTGGCCGCTGCGCCGAGTGCCGACAGTTTCACCCGTTTGCGCCCGGGCGATCGCATCGGCATCCGCCGCGACGACAGCGGCAAACTGCTGGCGCTGCAACTGGATGTCGACAGCGACACCCGCCGCGTCGTCGAGATTGACGGCAACAAGATCAGCGAACGCACCCTCGAGCGACCGCTGGAAAAGCGCGTGCGCGCCGCCAGTGGACAGATCGTCGGCTCGCTGTTCGGCGCCGGCGAACAGGCGGGCCTGGATGACAGCACCGTCATCCGCCTTGCGAAAGTCTTCGGTTACGACATCGACTTCGCCCAGGACTTGCGCCGCGGCGACCAATTTTCGGTGGTGTTCGAGGAGCTGTATCGCGACGGCGAGATCGTCGCTGGTGGCGAAATTATCGCTGCGACCTTCATGAATCGCGGACGCCGTTTCGACGCCCTTCGCTTTGAAAAGTCCGACGGCAGCATCGAGTACTACGATCAGGCCGGTCGCCCACTGCGCAAGGCCTTCATCCGCACCCCGGTCGAGTTCTCGCGCATCAGCTCGAGATTCAGTTCAGCGCGCCGCCACCCGATTCTCGGCACCGTGCGCGCACACAAGGGTGTCGACTATGCCGCGCCCTCCGGCACGCCGATCATGGCCGCAGCCGAAGGTCGCGTCAGTTTCGCCGGCTGGAAGAATGGCTATGGCCGCGTCGTGATCATTGACCATATCCGCGGCCACTCGACGCTGTACGCGCATTTGTCGGGATTCGGCAAGGCGGCGAAGATCGGCGTGCGCGTGCGTCAGGGCGACAATATCGGCTATGTCGGCATGACCGGCTTGGCGACGGCACCGCACCTGCACTACGAATTCCGCATCAATGGCGTACACCGTGATCCGCTGAAAGTGACACTGCCGCCACCGGAACCGCTGCCACAGCGGCTGATGGCGAAGTTCCGCGCCATCACCTCGCCGTACATCAAGCAGCTCGCGCAAGTCGAAGTGCGCAGCGTCGCCCTCGCGCAGCGCTGATGCCGGCAGCTGCCCTGTATCTCGGGCTGATCTCGGGTACCAGCGCCGACGCCATCGACGCCGCATTGGTCGACTTCCGCGACGGCCAACCGAGCTGCATCGCGACCAGTGCAACCGACTACGCACCGGCGTTGCGTGCGGTGGTCCTGGATCTGGCGCTGGCGCGACAGACCGCGAGTTTCGATGTCGTCGGCGAGCTCGATGTCGCGATCGCCGAAGCTTTCGCCGCGGCCGCCGATGCCCTGATCGTCAAGGCGGGTGTCGATCGACGCCAGATCCGTGCGATCGGTTCGCACGGCCAGACGCTTTGGCATCGTCCTTACGCCAAGCATCCGTTCACGGTACAGCTCGGCGATCCAAACGTGATTGCCGAGCGCCTTGGCATCACGACAGTCGCGGACTTCCGCCGTCGCGATATCGCCGCGGGCGGTCAAGGCGCGCCGCTCGCGCCCGCGTTTCATGCCGCATGCTTCGCAGCAGTGGACGAGGCGCGTGCCGTACTCAACCTCGGCGGTATCGCCAACTTGACTTTGCTCGTGCCGGACGCGCCGGTGCGCGGTTTCGACACCGGACCGGCGAGCGCCCTGATGGACGCCTGGTGTGCGACGCATACCGGTGCAAGCTTTGACCAGGGCGGCGCAATGGCCGCGAGCGGCAAGGTCGATGCCGCCCTGCTCGCTCGACTGCTGGACGACCCCTACTTCGCCCTGCCCGCGCCCAAGAGCACGGGTCGCGAAACCTTCCAACTGCACTGGCTGCACGGCCATCTGCGGGGTGATGAAGCACCGGCCGACGTCCAGGCCACGCTGTTGCAACTGACTGCGCACAGCATCGCGCAAGCATTGCGCCGCGAATGTCCGCAGGCGGCGCGCGTGATCGCCTGCGGTGGCGGTGTGCACAACCCGCAGCTATTGCAGGCCCTGCAAGCGCAGATCGCCCCAGTGCTGCTGGAGACAACTGCGACCTACGCCGTCGATCCGGACTATGTCGAAGCGATCGCGTTTGCCTGGTTGGCGCGCGAAACCCTCGAAGGTCGACCCGGCAATCGCCCCGAAGTGACTGGCGCACGCGGCGCGCGTGTCATCGGTGCCATCTATTCGGCGTGATCGGAATCGGCGTGCCTCAGGGCAGTTTCTCGAACGCCGCAATCGCTTCACGCAAGGCCCTGGCCTCGTCCTGACCCCAGGCCCCAGTCAGACGCGCAATGTCCTGTTTCGGATTGCCAACCGGCATCGTGTCGAGATCGAGCTTCAGCGCCTGACGCAGCAGTTTCAGCAGCACGTCGTTGATCGGCATACCGTGCAGGCGCGCGAGTTCCATGACGCGCTCGGCCACGTCGGCGTCGATGCCGCGGATGAGGATGTCGGGCACGTACAGGGCTCCAGAACGATGCGTGATTTGATCCGATTCGATCCTAGCTGGGGTGATTCACGACATGCAACCAAATGTGTCAAAACGCCGACTTGGCGACCGCCAGCGGTCTCGGCGGAATACGTCGCGCCAGCATCACGCACAGCACCAAGGTGGGCAGGCCGATCAAAGCCGTGCCGACGAAGAACAGGGCGTAGGCATCGACCAGGCTGTGGGTTTGCGCAAGCCACTCGACCGTGACACCGGAAAAGCCTTTCAACACTTTGCCAAGCAAGGCGTAGAACGAACTCAACAGCGCGTATTGGGTGGCGGTGTAGCCGAGGCTGGTCAGGCTCGACATGTACGCGACCAGGGCCGCACCGGCGAAACCGGCGGAGAAATTGTCGATGGCCATCGCCGCCGAAAACACGCCGGGATCGCCGCCGGACCAGGCCAGCCAGGAAAACGCGAGGTTCGAGCCTGGCCCGAGGACTGCGCCGAGCAGCAAGGTCGGCACGAAGCCATAGCGCAATGCGAACAAACCGGCCGACGCAATGCCCGCAAGCGACGCCACCAGACCGACCGATCCACGCACGGCGCCAACGACTTCCTTGTCCAGCCCGAGATCGGCATAGAGCGGGTTCGCCATCGGGCCCATCACGAAATCCGGAAGTCGGTACAGGCTGATCGCGGCCAGCATCAGCAGGGCGTTGACGCCATGGGTCTTGAAGAAGGTCAGGAACGGGCCGACGATGGCATCGGCAACTGACCGCAGCGACAGGAATGCGCGCGTCGTCGACAACGTTGCCGAGCGCGGCTCCGGCGCGAACCAAACCGCGATCATGCCGATGCCCATCAACGCCGCCATCAGCTGGTACGACATCGGCCAACCGAGTTCGGCCGCGATGACCAGGATCCAGGCATCGGCCAGCAACAACGCAGCGCGATAGCCGAGCTGCGCCGCCGAGCCGAGCAGTGCCATGGCTTCGGTGTCTTCGGAAGCTTCGATGCGCCAGGCATCGATCACGATGTCCTGGGTCGCCGACGCGAATGCCGCCAGCAAGGCGAAGGCACCGAACCAGGCAAGCTGATGCGGCGCTGGTCCGATCATCGCCATGGCGACGAACGCGATCGCGATCAGCAATTGCGACAGCAGCATCCAGCCGCGGCGCAAGCCGAGCCAGCGTCCAAGCAAGGGCACCTGGATTTTGTCGATCAGCGGTGCCCACAGGAATTTCAGCGAGTAACAGAGGCCAACCCAGGACAGGAATCCGATCGTGGCGAGTTCGATCCCGACTTCGCGCAGCCAGAACCCGAGCGTATTGCCGACCAGCATGAACGGCAGGCCGGAGGCGAAGCCGAGCGCCAGCATGACGGCCGTGCGCGGCTCGCGTAGGCCGCGCAACACCCTCCGCCAACCTGCCTCGACGCGCACCTCAGCGGTCATAGTCGACCACTACCGGCGCGTGATCGGAGAATCTCGGTTCGGAATGGATGCGGCAGGTCGCAACCCGCGCTGCCAGAGCCGGCGTCACCATCTGGTAGTCGATGCGCCAACCGACATTCTTGGCGCGCGCCGCACCGCGCTGCGACCACCACGAATAGTCTTCGCCAGTCGGATGCAGCTGCCGGTAGGCGTCGATCCAGTCGCGTTCGCACAGCGTGTTCAGCCAGCTGCGTTCCTCGGGCAGACATCCCGAGTTCTTCTGGTTTGAAGTCCAGTTCTTGATATCAAGGCGCGAGCGCACGATGTTCCAGTCGCCGCACAGCACGTAGTCGCGGCCACTCGCCGCCCACTGCGCGAAGATCGGCGCGATCCAGTCCATCA
>JAYUXS010000150.1:0-10657 GCA_043752845.1 Lysobacterales bacterium
GCATTGAACGTCGGCGATGACCAGCGGTTGATGCGCGGACAGCCGCTCGCGAATGTGCAAGCAATGCCACCGCCCGCTTCGTTGCCCATCAGGGTTCGAAACCCGTTGGCGTTGGGGTTTGTGTAGCCGATGCTGTTCGGTTCGAGCAGTCGGGGCCAAAACGTCGCGTCGGTGCCGAAATCTGCTCCGTCAGCATGGCTTGAATGCTGTCCACCCAGTAGATGCCCAATTTCATGGGTGAAAACGTGCTGGCTGGACAAACAGTTGACGGCCACGACTGCACCGAAAACCCCTTCTGCGGAACTCGTATTGAGACGCACCCTCGCAACACCGCATGCTGCTGCGTTTGACTCCAGACGAATCAGGTGAACGACCACGTCTGCGCCCAGTGCATTTCGCACTGGCGGCAATGCATTGAATGGCGTGGTGCCCGCGTGCATGGGCGTCAGCAAGCCTATCTCCACTTGATTCGCAATGTTGCTGCCGTTGGAGGCCGCAACACGGCGATAGCCGACAATTCTGGCTGCCCCGTTCAGGCTACTTGCCGATAGCGACTGATTCATCGTCGCGACCAAATTGTCGATCGCGGCGAAGAAGTTATTGCCCAAATGTTGCTGGGCCTCATCGCTGTAGGTGACGAGTACGTCGATGGTTCGCGCCGAAGCCGGCAACACCTTCGACACCACGGCTGGTTCGACGAGCGCCTTATCTGAAATCGTGGCCGCAACGGCACGGGTTGAATCGTCATCGGTCGCGCAATCGCCACCCACCTCGGGCAGTTCCTCACGCACCACAAGGCGCCCATTGACGCGACCATGCAGCTTGAAGCGTCGCGTGCCGTAGCCGGCCTGCCCGACGAGTCGACCATCACGAGCCGTCAGCACCAGATAGCCTTCCTCGCCCACCGAATGCCCGAGCCAGGACTGTGAATTCGGATCGGTGCTTTCCACGGCGTCACCGATGAACTCGAACACTTCACCGGGCATGAGCGCCAGAGAAATATTTCCGCCCTGAATGAAGGCGAATCCGCTGCGGTTTGAAGCTTGCGGCGCGCTGATCGGCGTGAGGTCTAGGCGGGTCGTGGCGAGCTGTCTCGCATGCTCGTACGCGGCAGGCGCGGGCTCAATCAAACGTGCGTCGCGGGCATTGACCGAGCGCGTGTCGGCACTGATCGACGTGAACGATTGTGCTTGACAAGAGAGAGAGAGAGAGAGAGAACGATGGCGGCCGAAATCGACCCCTTGAAGTGAGAAAGCATGCGATTCCTTGAAGTTGTTTTTTTCAATATTTCAGATTCTTACGGCACAAATACTAGGCAGAAACTGGTGCCGAGCGCGGCCCCAAAAAGCATCGCGTTGCGCCGCAGCATTCTTGCAGCGTTCCTGTTTTTGTTGCAATCGTTTAATTTTGCGATGGCTATCACCCCCGAAAACGGCATGTATTGGGAGCCGTCGCGGCCGGCGAATTTGTATGTCATCGAGTACCAGAAGGGCACGATGGTCTTGGTGATTTACAGCTACGACGCGCAAGGTCGGCCTGAGTGGTACTCGGCGTCCGGGCCATTGCAGCAAATACCCAGCGGTGGGGAATTCCCGGCAGATCACGCGCAGTTCGACGCGCCGCTGGCACGCGCAGTTGGTGGGCCGCCGCTGGGGACACAAGGCCATGCGCCAGGCGATGCTCTTGCATATCCGAGCTTCATGCCGGTCGGTCGTGTCCTCATCACGTTTTACGCCGAAGCCGCGAATTACATTTCCATTCGCATCAATGACGTGGAATTGTCCGGCGAACTGCAACCCTTCAACTTCGGTTTTGGCGACATTGGCCAGGATTTGTACGTGCCGTGGCAAACCTGCTGGCCGGATTTGACCGGCGAATGGGTGTTTGTCGACAAGGCGCAGCCGACTAAGCCGGCGTGGCGTTATCGGTTCGCGGCACCGACCGTCCGTGCGTGGGATCAGTTCGATCAGCCCATCCCGACGCCGGTATGTCGCAACAACTCGCAGACACACTGGATTGAGTACCGCGATATGAATTCGAATGCGGTCATGCGTTGCGTGCAGCATCGCAGTAGCACGGTTGCGTCGACCATCCTGCCGGCCGGAGCGATGGGCTGCGAAGTGGTGGACGGCAACACCGTGGTGATGTCGTCGTTCTGGTCGTCGTACGACAGGCAATTGAAGCGCTTCCGGGCGTGGCCAGGGCCGGCGTCTGCAGTGACGTACGATCAGATATTGAGTGATCCGAATGGCCCGACGATTACGGGGTATCGGATTGAATAATTCCGCGCGTGTCGAGATTCAGGGCGACTTGGTGCCTGCAAGACGTTGTGCGGGCTGGTCGAAGGTGTAGGTGCCTTCGTAGGGTTCGCCTCTGGCATTGATCGATTGCGCCGCGTCGTCCTGCAGCAGCCGGCGCAACACGACATTGGTGTCGACTGCGATCACGCCGCAGCGCGTCTCGGCGCACCGCTTGAGCGACGTGCGATCGCGTCATCGCGACTCGGCATCACTGAACCGAGTATCGGCCCGCAGATGCTTCAATGCGCCCCGGCTCTGGCCTTCGCGCTTCTTCAAAATCGTGATGCGACCGTCGTACTCGAGCATTTCCAGCTAGTCGACGGGCTTCACTGCCAGCCGATCACACAAATCTTTCGGCAGGGTGATCTGTCGTTTCGGGCTGAGTGTCGGCATCGGAAGCGCATCTTTACCAATTTCAGTTGGGTAAAGATAGCGCAATTGCCGCGATGATCAATTGCCTCGACGAACATTGCTCCGGTGCGAGTTCAGTCAGCGCACCCCGCACTCGCAATGCGCCTGTACCGCGATGGGCAGGCCGGCGTGGCGGGTTTTCATCAGGCGCTGGATGCGGGCGAGTTCGGTTTTCGCCGGCGTCTGCAGCGCGCTGAGCGGTGACAGCAGCCCCTGTTCGCGCAGCAGGCTGGTGATGCTGGCGCGCGAAGCGTTGATCAGCATGTTTTCGAACACGCTCGGGGTTTCTTCGATGTAACGGGTCAGCGGTTCACCTTCGATCTTGGCGCGTTTCGCGGCATCGGCGATGGCGGCATCGAGGCCACCGAAGGCGTCGACGAGGCCGCGTTCCTTGGCTTGGGCGCCGCTCCAGACGCGACCGCGGGCGATGGCGTCGATCGCGGCGACCTCTTGATGTCGAGCCGCGGCAACCTTGCCGGTGAAATCGGCGTAGCCGTGTTCGAGTACGTTCTGGATCATGTCGCCAACGCGCGGGTCGAGCGGTCGCGCCGGATCGAATGCACCGGCGAGCCAGGTGGTGCCGACACCGTCGGTGGTCAGCCCGACCTTGCCCATCGCCTCAGGCACGTTGAAGAACAGCCCGAAGATGCCGATTGAGCCGGTGATCGTGCTTGGGTCGGCGTAGATGTGATCGGCGTTCATCGAGATCCAGTAACCGCCGGAGGCCGCGAGATCGCCCATCGAGACCACGACCGGCTTGCCAGCGGCCTTGATCAGTTCCACTTCGCGGCGGATCAGTTCGGACGGAAACACGCTGCCGCCGGGCGAGTCGACACGCAGTACGACGGCTTTGACATCTTCGTCTTCGCGCGCCTTGCGCAACAGCGCGCTCGTCGTTTCGCCACCAATGGTGCCCGGTTCAGCCTTGCCGTCGACGATTTCACCTTCGGCGACGACCACGGCCACGCTCGGGCGACCGGGCATGTGCGGCATCGCATTCTTCAGCGCCACGTAGTCGAGGAATTCGATATGGCGGAAGCCGGTTCCTTCGTCTGCGGGCGCGCCGGTCTTGGCGATGCGTGCATCGAGTTCATCATGCGTGACCAGGGCATCGACCAGGCCTTGCGTGAGTGCGAGCTTGGCAAGATCGCCGCCGGCTGCGCGCAAATCTTCCGGGTAAGTGTCGATCTGCGCGGACAGCGTGGCCGCATCGAGTTTTCGTGCCGTCGCGATATCCGCGAGATGCCGCGACCAGATGTCGTTCATCCAGAACAGATCGGATTCATCGGCTTCCGGTGAGGCGTCGCTGCGAATGTAGGGCTCGCCGGCCGACTTGTATTCGCCGACGCGGAAAAGATGCGCCTGCACGCCAAACTTGTCGAAGGCGTCCTTGAAGTAGGTGCGATAGCGGCCCAACCCCTCCAGCAGCACCGCGCCCTGCGGATGCAGCCACACGGCGTCGGCCTGGGCCGCGAGTAGATAGCCGCGCTGCTCGTAGCCGTCGGCGTAGGCGTAAAGCTTTTTGCCGGATTTGCGGAATTTCGCGAGCGCAGCGGCCAGTTCACGTGTGCTGGCCGGACCGATGCCGCTGATGCCGTGGGTGATCAGCAGCACCTGGGTGATGTTGCTGTCAGAAGCGGCCGCTTCGAGCGCTTGGGTGATGTCGCGTGCGCGCGTTTCCCGTACCGGATCGCCAAGCGTTTCCTGCAGCGCGCGATCCAGCGGCTCAGCGGTGTATTGCTCGACGATGCTGCCGGCCGGGTTGAGCACGAGCGTGGTGTTGGCCTGAATCACCGGGCCGCCGCCGGAGAACATCGCGACCAGAATGATCACCACGATGAGCAGGAAGAGGAGGTTCAGCGCCAGCCGTCGCGAGAAGTCGAGTGCGGCATAGAGATTGCCGAAAAATCCTCGGCGTTTCTGGGTATCGGTCATGACGGTTTCCGGTGGCAAGGGGATAAGCGTGGGGTCAATGTGTGGGCGATTCAAGCACGAGGCCGGCCGCCGGCGCATCGACTGAAAGTCGTGCCGGCAGCGTGCGCAGGCGCAGTGCGAGGCGGGTCAGCAACAGGGCGGCGGCTGCGGTGAGGCCAGCGATCAGCCCCAGCCACATGCCGGGTGCACCGCGTTGTTCATGGAATGCGTAGTACCAGCCGAGCGTCATACCGATGCCCCAGTAGGCGACGGCGGTGAGGAACGCAGGCACGCGCGCATCCTTCAGGCCGCGCAGGGCGCTTGCCGCGACCACTTGCAGCCCGTCCGAGAACTGGAAAATCGCGGCGATCACGATCAGTTGCGCGGCGAGCCCGGCGACCACCAGGTCGGTGGTGTAGAGCGCCGCGAGTTGCTCGGAGAACAGCGCCAGCGCGCTCGCCGAAACCAGTTGCACCGCGACCGCAAGCAGAAGGCCCGCTGCCGCGGCGCGCTGGGCGCGTGGTGCGTCGCCGGCACCGACGGCATTGCCCACGCGCACGGTCGTGGCCATGCCGATGCCGAGTGGCACCATGAAGGTGATCGAGGCGATGTTGATCGCGATCTGATGGCTGGCGATCGCGTTCGCGCCCAGTGAGCCGATCAACAGCGCGGCGATCACGAACAGCGACCCTTCCATCAGGATCATGACCGCGATCGGCAGGCCGAGTGCGAGCAGCTCGCGGATCGGTGCCCAACGCGGTCGCGTGAATCCGCGCAGCAGTTGCAAGTCTGCAAATCGCTTCGAACGCAGCACGAAGATCGCGATGCCGATCGCCTGCAGCCAGAGCGCGCAGGCGAGTGCCATGCCCGCGCCCTCAGCGCCATGCTCGGCGAATCCGAAGCGCCCGAAGATCAGCCCGTAACCGAGCGGCAGCAGCACAATCACCCCGAACAGCGAAAAATACAGCGTGGCACGGGTGTAGCCGAGACCTTCGCAGAAGAAGCGCAAGGTCAGGAACGTGGCCAATGCCGGCGCGCCGAAGGCGGCGGCATCGAGCATCGCGGTGGCGTTCGCATGCAGGCTGGCATCGACTTGCATCGCCGTCAGCAGCACGCCAGCGTTGCGTACCGCGATAAACAGCAGGACGCCGATCGTCCACGCAATCCACAGACCCTGACTGAGTACGCTGGCGATCTCGTCGCGACGTCCGGCACCATCGCGTTGCGCGATGTTCGGCGGAATCGCGAACAGCAATCCGAGACAGACAATCCACACGATCGACCAGACCGCGCTACCGACGGCGACTGCGGCCAGCGTATGCGCGCCGTGCTGGCCGGCGAGCACGGTGTCGATGACATTCATCAGCATCGACAACAGTTGCCCGACGACCAGCGGCGCCGCAAGACGCGCGACCTGGCCGAGCTCAGTTCGAAATTGCTGTTGAAACTGCGGGTCGCGGGGCATTGGCGTTGTCGGCAGATCGCAAAGCGCTCTATCTTACGTGCATCGCAGTGAGGCTTGTGCCGACCCATGACCGAAGCCCCCGATCGAGCTGATCTTGTTCGAGCAGATGAAATCGTCCGTGCGCGGCCGACCTGTGCCAACTGCGATGCGCCGATGTACGGCGAGTTCTGCGCGCAGTGCGGTCAGCCGAAGAAGGGCATGATCCGGCACCTGACCGGCATCCTCGCCGACTTCCTCGACAGCGTTTTCAATCTCGATTCGCGCACCCTGCGCACGATCGGTCCGCTGTTCTACAAGCCCGGCCATCTCAGCAACGAATATTTCGCCGGACGGCGCACGCGCTATGTCACGCCCCTGCGCCTGTATCTGTTCCTGTCGGTAATCGCATTCCTGGCAGTGTCGATGACCACCCATGTCCAGGACGATGGCGACAAGGACGGCCGCAATGTCGGCATCCGTCTCGGCGACACCCCGGCCCGCGCCGCGCGACCGCTGCAGACGCTGGCGCAAATCGACGCCGCCGAGAAAAAGGCCTTGGCCGAAATCGAAAAATCGCGCGGAAAGCTGCCGGACGGCGCGATCGAAGGTATGCGTGCGGGCGCCAAGGCCGGATTCGAAGGCGAACGTCGTCGCGCCGAGCGCCGTGCCGAGGCGAAGGAAGGCCCCGGACCGAACCCCGACGATCTGCCGAAGGAAGCGCGCAAGCCGCTCGAAGTCACGGCCGAAAATCCGAATCCGTTCAAGGCCTCGTTTTTCAACAGCAAGCCCTGGCATCCGGTGACGAATCCTTTGCGTGTCGCGTGGGTCGGCGACACCATCAATGCCTGGTTGAACGCGAAGGTGGCGGCGCTGATCGTCAATGGCATCGAGGCCAACAAGCACCCGGCCAAATTTGTCGCGACCATGTTCAGCGTTGCCCCGCAGGCCCTGTTCGTGGTGCTGCCGATATTTGCCCTGCTGCTGAAATGCTTCTATCTGTTCAAGAATCGGCTGTACATGGAGCACCTGATCGTGGCGCTGCACAGCCACAGCTTTTTGTGCCTGTCGATCCTGCTGCTGGTGCTGCTCGGCGGTGTGCGCGAGTGGACGTCGACCTGGCCCTTGATTCCTTCGTTGCTGACCTTCCTGATCTTCGCGACCAGTTGCTGGATTCCGATCTACCTGCTGATCGCGCAAAAGCGCATCTACCGCCAGGGCTGGATCATGACGACGCTGAAATACTTCTGCATCGGCTTCGCCTACACCGTGCTGCTCGGCTTTGGCATCGTGCTGAACCTGTTCTGGGCGCTGGCGATGTTGTAGGCACATCGCGCGCGTTTGGTGTTCCAGCGCTTCTCCACGATAATCGTCGACCCTCGCGTTGGAGCACACCGTGTTTCTAGATCGTCTGCCCGAATTCATCGGCAATCACTTCATTCTGGTCACGATGTTCCTGCTGGTCGGGTTGATGCTGATCTCGACCGAGTTCGGCAACCTCACGCGCCGCTACAAGGCGGTTGCGCCAGCGGAACTGACGCGCCTGGTGAATCGCGACAACGCCTTGCTGGTCGACGTGTCGGGCGGTACCGAATTCGAAGCGGGGCATATCGCCGGCTCGAAGCACGTCGCGATGGCCCAGTTCGACCCCGAACACAAGGACCTCGCCAAGGTCCGTGACTTGCCGGTCATCGTGGTCTGCAAATCCGGTCAGACGTCAGCCACGGCCTGCGCCAAGCTCACCTCCGCTGGCTTTACCAAGGTGTTCTGGCTTGACGGCGGACTCGCAAGTTGGACCGGTGCCGATCTGCCATTGGCCCGCGGCAAGGCCTAAGTCCCTCATTTCGTTGCGGATCATGCGCCGGCTCGCACAGACCAGCCGCGCATGGAATAATCCGCGCCCCTTTTTTTGACCCTACGACGACCCCACGTCGACCCCACAAACCGGAGTTTGAAATGACCGATACCGCACCCGTCGCCAATGGCGCCGCACCCGAGCAGCAAATGGCGCAGGTCGCCGTCCAGAAGATCTACGTGAAAGACGCTTCGTTCGAAGCGCCGAACGCACCGATGATCTTCCAGGAACAGGGTCAGCCGAACATCCAGCTGAACTTGAACCAGAAAGTGCAGACGATCGGCGAGAACGTCTACGAAGTCACGCTGACCGTCACTCTGACCTGCAAGATGGCCGAAAAGACCGCATACCTCGCTGAAGTGCAGCAGGCCGGTATCTTCGGCATAAGCGGCTTCGACCAGCAGAACCTGCACGGCATGCTCGGCACCTTCTGCCCGAACACGCTTTTCCCGTATGCGCGTCAGGCGATCTCGACCTTGGTCATGGAAGGCGGTTTCCCGCCGTTCGTGCTGCAGCCGGTCAATTTCGACCAGATCTACGCCGATTCGATGCGCCGTCGCGCGCAGGAACAGCAGGCTGCCGCCTGAGTTTCAACGAACTCGGTTCAATGAAGCGCCCCGGTTCGCCGGGGCGATTCGTTTGTGGGGTGAGAGATGCCTAAGTCGATGCCGATTGCCGTGTTTGGCGCTGGTTCTTGGGGCACAGCGCTCGCCGCCGTGCTCGCGCGCCACGATGTGGACACCATGCTTTGGGGGCGTGATGCCGAAGCGATCCGTGCGATGCGCGACACACGCTGCAACACGCGATATCTGCCGGACATCGCGTTGCCGGAAACCCTGCAATACACCGATTCGCTGGCGGAAGCCGCCGCTCGACCGATCTGGTTGATCGTTACGCCGAGCCATGCCTTCCGCGAGTTGCTCGAAGAGCCGGTGATGCGCGCCGCACTTCCGACCGGCGTCGCCTGGGCGACCAAGGGCTTCGAACCCGGATCCGGGCGCTTCCTGCATGAAGTCGCCGAAGACCTGCTGCCGCAGGGCACGCCGCTTGCGGTCGTCACCGGGCCGTCGTTTGCGAAGGAAGTGGCGGTTGGTTTGCCGACCGCCGTCACCGTGCATTCCGACAGTGACGCCTTCGCCGAACAGATCGCGCAATGCCTGCACGGCCCTACGTTTCGCGCCTATACCGGCAACGACATGATCGGTGCCGAACTCGGCGGTGCGATGAAGAATGTGCTCGCGGTCGCGACCGGCGTCGCCGATGGCATGAACCTCGGATTGAATTCGCGTGCCGGCCTGATCACGCGTGGGCTCAACGAGATTCTGCGCATCTGCGTCGCCATTGGCGGCAAAGCGGAGACGATCATGGGCCTGGCTGGCGTCGGTGATCTGGTGCTGACATGCACCGGTGACCTGTCGCGCAATCGTCGCCTCGGTCTGGCGCTCGGTCGTGGCGTTGGCCTCGCGCAAGCAGTACGCGAGATTGGTCAGGTGGTCGAGAGCGTGCAGACGGTCAATGAGGTGATGCGCATTGCCAGGCGTCACGGCGTCGAATTGCCGATCACCGAGCAGGTGCAGTGTGTGTTGGCGGAGACGATCACGCCGCAGGAAGGCCTGAAGCGGTTGCTCGCGCGCGAACAGAAGCCCGAGTATCCGCAGGGCATGTTCCGATAATTCAACGTTTGGACTGCAGTAACAAAAACCCGGCTTCACAGCCGGGTTTTTGTTGCGGAGGGTGTCGCTCAGAAGCTCAAGCGCGGGCCGATGAAGAATTCATTGGCCTCGCTGCCGAGACTCAAGGTGCCAACGATGCCCCATTCGCCAAACTTGTACTGGCCGTAGAGTTCGATGCCCGTGTTGTTCTCGTCGTCGATGTCGGTGTACTTGAGCGACGCACCGCCTTCGAAATGTTCGTTGAAGGCGTTGCGGACGCCGGCTTCGACGCCGAAGCCATTCGCGCTGAAGCCAGCGGTTTCGGCTTTTTCGTAGGACACGCGACCGACGAAGTCGGCGCTGTCGCTGATGCCCATGTTGTAGCCGAGGCCGAGGTTCCAGCCGTCGACATCAAAACTCTCGTCGAGCACGTCGACCGAGTAGCTTCGGTAGTTGCCGAACATGTGCCAGTTCTCGGTGAGTTCGCCTGCCGCGCCGAAACCGATGCCGTTCTCGGCATCGAATCCGTCCGCATCGACGCGCGTCGCGCCGGCTTGCAGATAGGAATAGCTGAGGTCTTCCGCCGATGCCGCGAACGGCACCGCGAGCAGCAGTCCGAGCATGAGTTTGTTCAATTGCCGTCCGTTGATTTGCATGTTGATCTCCAGTGGATCTCGCCTTTGGCGAGGGGGTGAATGGTCGCGTTCACTGCATGTACGCGGCCTGAGTATGGATCGTGTCAGCTCAGCGCAAGTTCACGGGCGTCACTGCCTGCGAACCCGGATTGCCGCCAGGCTTCGAATACGACGACCGCAACCGAGTTCGAGAGGTTCAGGCTGCGGTTGCCGGCGCGCATGGGCAGACGCAGACGGCATTCCAGCGCGAGCGCGTCGAGCATGGCGGCCGGCAGGCCACGGGTTTCCGGGCCGAAGACCAAAGCGTCGCCTGCGGCGAACGCGACATCGGCGTAGTTACGGCGGCCGCGCGTCGAGAATGCGAACACGCGTGCTGGACGAATGGTCGTTTCGAAGCTCACGTAGTCGTCATGGACGTTGACCGCGGCGAACTCGTGGTAATCGAGCCC
>JAYUXS010000151.1:0-1903 GCA_043752845.1 Lysobacterales bacterium
GCATCGAAGATCCGGTGCAGACGGGCAGGGAGGAAATGTTCGCCCTCAGTGCTCAATAGCGCGGGCAGCGCAAGATCGTCGCGATCGAGCATCGGCAGAATCTGCATCGTGAAGCGCGCAACGAGCGCATCCTCTCGCCACTTGGCACGATCACACAGGGCGGCCATCGCGGCGCGCGACTCGCGACCTTCGCCAACACATTCGAATGGCTTGTGTGCGCCGACTTCGAGCAGGGCATCGAAATCAGCGGCAAGTTCGGCCTGATCGAGCAAGTTGCGACCGAAGATCGCGACCAGTCGCGATTTCGGCACGAACGGCGACAGCGCCAGGAACACGAAATGGCATTTCGGGCATTGCCCGCACCAGCGTTCGGTCGGCTTGTCACCGAGAATGCGGAAATTGCGGTTACAGCTTGAGAACACGTCGTGATATTGCACCAGCGGCGCGAACAAGCGCGTCACCGCCAGTTCCGACAGCGGACGCAGGGCCGAGAAATAGTCGAGATCGGAGGCGACGCGGCCGCGCACATAGTTGCGAAACGCTCGCTCGAAGTCGATGCCCTTGCTCCACTGGTGATTGACGGCGAAGCCGTCGCTGACGAAATTCGCGATCGAGGCCGAGCGCTCGTTCGAGAACGCGATCGCGTCGAAGCCGTGCAGAATCGCGGCGCAGACGAGGATCGCGGAATTGATCGCCGTGACCGGAATATGGCCGTTCAAGGCGCCGTTGCGATTCATCTCGAACAGCAGCGGCGACAGCTGCCGGTCGACATTGAGATGAGCGAGGCCGCTGCGCTCGACGCAGGCCGCGATCAGGGTCGAGCGACCGACCCAGATGGCCGTGATTGGCTCATGCACGGCGCGCAGCAATTCGACGCTGACCAACGAGTCCTTGCCGCCGCCGATCGGCACCAGGGTGCGTCGCGGCAGTCCGATTACAGGGGCAGGCGCATCGCTCGCATCAGCGTGTGGGAAACAGATGCGGCCGCGCAGATCGAGTCCGTTGCGATGCGCGAACTCGCCGAGGCCATGCAGGTAAACCGCATCGAGCAAGCTGGCAAGTTTGTGGTCGATCGCGACGCCTGTGATCTCGATGCGTTGCGGCACTGCGGCCTTGTAATAGCTGATGCCGGCGATCAGATGCAGCATGCGCAGCGCTGCGGCAAATGCCGCCTCGCGTCCGCCAGCGATCGGTAACGCGGATTCGGCGAAGCGAATGGTCTCGATCAATTCCGGGCCGTCGTCGAACGCGTAGACCAGCGTCGCGGTGGCGAGCGCCGCGTCGTAGTCGGCGCGCACGAAGCGGAAGCACTGCGCGTCGCGCGGGTTGTCCAAGCTCACAGAATTACTTGTCCTCACAGAATAGCCTCGTCCGCGATCGCACGTCGGTTGTAGTTGGACGACATCACTGCACCGTAAGCACCCGTTTGTGCCACCAGTACGAAGTCATCGACGGCGGTTTCCGGCAATGCACGGTCGACGCCGAGCACATCGCCGCTCTCGCAGATCGGGCCGGCGATATCCGCGTGAATGGCGTCGGGCGCGGCCAGTCGTGACAGATTGACGATCGGATGATAAGCGTCGTACAGCGCCGGTCGCAGCAGATTGTGCATGCCGGCGTCGATGCCGATGAAGGTTCGTCCATACTTTTGCTTCACCGCATTCACCCGCGCCAGCAACACGCCGGCTTCGGCCACCAGATAACGACCCGGTTCCATCCACAATTCATATTGCGGCCAGGCCTGCTTGATCTCGGCCAGCTGTGCGGCGACGCGTTCCAGATCCAGCGCATCGTCGTCCGGGTGCGCGGCGATGCCGAAGCCACCGCCGATATTCAGCGCACCTACGCTCGGAATCTTCTCGGCGATGGCCACGAGGTCCTGATAGACGCGGGCGAAATGTGT
>JAYUXS010000152.1:0-1903 GCA_043752845.1 Lysobacterales bacterium
GTCGGGGAGTTTGCGGCGGCGGAGGTTTGAGATCGCGGTGAACACGTCGCGCGCTGTCGGGGCCGCGACGTTCGTTTCGGCGAGTTCTTCGCGGATGCCCGGATAGTCGAGCCGGAGTTCGGCTTGGCGCGGAAGGCGAAAGCGCACATTGATGACGATGTAGCGGTCGCGCTCGTCGTCGCGTTTGAAGCGGCTCCAGCGGTACGCGAATTCGCAGAAATCATGTTTGAAAATCGTGGTGCTGTGGCGTTCGCGGTCGAACACCTCGACCGCATTGATGAATTGTTCGACTTCGACACCGTACGCCCCGATGTTCTGGATCGGACTGGCGCCGACGGTGCCGGGAATCAGCGCGAGGTTCTCCAGTCCGACGAATCCGTTCGCGAGCGACCAGTCAACGAAGGCATGCCAGTTCAAGCCCGCGCCGACCTCGATGAGATGCGAGTCACGCCCCGGCGCGATGGTGCGAATGTGATCGTCGACGTAGCGCAGAACCAGACCATCGACGTCGCGCGTCAGCAGCAGATTGCTGCCACCACCGAGCACCAGCACCGGCAATCCAGCAACGCGCGGATCGGCGAGGACAGCCGCAAGTTCGTTGGCAGAAGTGACTTCGGCGAACCAGCGCGCACGCGCTTCGACACCGAAGGTATTCAGCGCCTTCAGCGGGAAGTGCTCGCGCAACATCAGAAGCCCCGTGCGTCGCGGATGGCCTCGACGGATTCGCGGATCAGGTCCGGGCCGCGATAGATCATGCCGGTGTAGAACTGCACCAGGCTCGCGCCAGCGGCGATCTTGGCCTGCGCATCCGAACCGCTCAGAATGCCGCCGACGCCGATGATCGGCAGTTTGCCCTTGAGCCGTTTCGACATGCCAGCGAGCACGGCGGTCGATTTCGCGAATACCGGGGCGCCACTGAGTCCGCCTGCTTCGTTCGCAAAATGATGGCCGGCCACGAGTTCGCGATCGATGGTGGTGTTGGTGCAGATCAACCCGTCAATGCCGGACGCGAGCAGCACTTTGGCAATTGAATCCATTTCGACGTCGGTCAGATCCGGCGCGATTTTCAGCAGCATCGGCTTGCGCTTGTGATTCGCGCCGAGTCGTTCCTGTTCTTCGCGCAAGGTGCCGATGAAACGGCGCAGCGTTTCTTCTTCCTGCAGGTCGCGCAGACCCTGCGTGTTCGGCGATGAAATGTTGACGGTGATGTAGGTCGCGCGCTCGTACACCTTGCGCAGGCAGGCGAGGTAATCGTTGACCGCGTGATCGTTCGGCGTGTCCTTGTTTTTGCCGATATTGATGCCGAGCACGCCGGAGAAACGTGCACAGTCAAGATTCTTCAGCAGCGCGTCGACGCCTTCGTTGTTGAATCCGAGCCGGTTGATCACCGCCTTGTGTTCGGGCAAGCGGAACATGCGTGGCTTCGGATTGCCGCTCTGCGGCTTCGGCGTGATTGTGCCGACTTCGATGAAACCGAACCCCAGCGCGGCGAGTGCGTCGACATGCGCCGCGTTCTTGTCGAGACCGGCCGCAAGTCCGACCGGATTCGGAAAGTCGATGCCGAAGGCCCGCGTCGGCAATGACTTCGGTTTGTTCGACAGCAACGGATTCAGGCCGGATCGATAGGCCAATTCGATCGCACGCAAGCCGGCGCCATGGGCGGCTTCGGCATCGAGTGCGAACAGGAAAGGTCGGGTCAGCGAATACAGGCTCAAGGCGATGTCTGCGTTGGCGCGCCAGTGTGCGGCGGGCGCGTATTGAAGCACTCCAAGCCGGCATCGGCGAGCCAAACCGCCGATCTGCCCGAAAAACGCTCAGCTGGGCGATAATGCCCGGCCCAAAGGGCGAAGCTGTGAAGAAATCCGATTTCCATTTTGACCTGCCGACCGACCTGATTGCGCAG
>JAYUXS010000153.1:0-1896 GCA_043752845.1 Lysobacterales bacterium
GAATCGCTCGGTGCGAAGTTTCTCGACCTTGGCGTCAGTGCGGCCGGCAGCGGCGGTTATGCGCGTCAGTTGACACCGGAAGAGCAGGCCGAACAGCAAAAGCGCCTCGGCGAACATGTGCGCGGTATCGACGTGATCGTGACCACAGCCGCGATTCCCGGACGCCGTGCGCCGCGCATCATCACTGCCGAGATGGTCAGGGGCATGAAGCCCGGCGCGGTAATCGTCGATCTCGCCGCCGAAACCGGCGGCAACTGCGAACTGACCGTCGCCGGTGAAACCGTCGTCAGCAATGGCGTCGCGGTGATCGGCCCAGTCAATCTCGCGAGCATGGGCGCGATCCACGCCAGCGAAATGTACGCGCGCAACCTGTTCAATTTCCTGAGTCTGATGTTGAAGGACGGCGCGCTGAACCTGGATTGGAGCGACGAACTGATCGAGAAGACCTGTCTGACGCATGCAGGCCACATCAAGCACGAACCCAGTCGCGTCGCGGTCGAAGGCGCTGCATCGGAGAAGCAATCATGATCGACGGATTCCTCGCCCTGTACATCTTCATGCTCGCGGCATTCACCGGCCACGAGATCATTTCGCGCGTGCCGGTGATCCTGCATACGCCGCTGATGTCGGGCTCGAACTTCGTGCACGGCATCGTGCTGGTCGGGGCGATGGTCGCGCTCGCGCATGCCGACACCACGCTCGGCAAGATCATCGGCTTCATTGGCGTCGCGCTCGGTGCCGGCAATGCCGCGGGTGGTTACGTCGTCACCGAACGCATGCTCGACATGTTCAAGTCGTCGAAGGGGAAGTAAGTCATGAATTTCGATCTGGCTTCCTTTCTCCCTTATGTCGCGAAGGCGAGTTACTTCATCGCCGCGGTGCTGTTCATCCTCGGTATCAAGCGCATGGCCAGTCCGGTCACGGCGCGCAAGGGCATCGTGCAGGCCGGCATCGGCATGGTGCTGGCGACGGTCGCGACCTTTGCGGTGACTGGTGGCCACAACATCGGGCTGATCCTCGCAGCGATCGCCGTCGGCGTGATCCCGACCTGGCTTTGGGGCAAGAAAGTCGCGATGACCGACATGCCGCAGATGGTGGCGCTGTTCAATGGCATGGGCGGTGGTTCGGCCGCGGCGATCGGTGCCGGCGAAATGATCAAGTACGTGCATGAAGGTTCGGTGCCGAGCAAGACCACGCTCGTGCTTGCCGTTGTCGGTGCACTGATCGGCGCGATCTCGATGTCCGGTTCGGTCATCGCCTGGGCCAAGCTCGACGGCCGCATGGACAAGCGCTTCACCTTTCCCGGCCAGCAGTATTTCAACTTGTTGTTCTTTATCGCCACCGTCGTACTCGGCGGCATGCTGGTGATGGAACTCGACACCACGATCATCGTCGCGTTCTTCGTGATGGCCCTGCTCGTCGGTATCTTGATGACGCTGCCGATCGGCGGTGCCGACATGCCGGTGGTGATCTCGCTGTACAACGCGTTCACCGGTCTCGCGGTCGCGTTCGAAGGCTATGTGATGCAGAACGAGGCGCTGATCATCGCCGGTATGGTGGTCGGTGCGGCGGGCATGCTGCTGACCCAGTTGATGGCCAAGGCGATGAATCGCCCAATCAGCGGCGTGTTGTTCAAGGACTTCGGCGGTGGCGGGCAGTCGGCCGCCGACATCAAGGGTTCGATGAAGCCGATCGAGGCTAGCGATGCCGCGTCGCTGCTGTACATGGCCGACAAGGTCGTGATCGTGCCGGGCTATGGCATGGCGGTGGCGCAGGCGCAGCACAAGATCTGGGAGCTTTGCAAACAGCTGCGCGAGCGTGGCAAGGAAATCAAGTTCGCCATTCATCCGGTTGCCGGGCGCATGCCTGGTCACATGAACGTGCTGCTCGCCGAAG
>JAYUXS010000154.1:0-4663 GCA_043752845.1 Lysobacterales bacterium
GGAAGACCAGCTCGCGAGCGCGAAGAAGTGCGGCCACATGGGCGGCAAGGTGCTGGTGCCGACCCAGGAAGCAGTGCAGAAACTCGTTGCCGCGCGCCTCGCCGCCGACATCGCCGGTGTGCCGAGCGTGATCGTTGCGCGTACCGACGCCATGGGCGCGGCGCTGATCACCAGCGACATTGACGCCAACGACCAGCCGTTCTGCAATGGCCGTCGCACCGTCGAAGGTTTCTACGAGACGAACATGGGCATCGACCAGGCGATCTCGCGCGGTCTTGCGTACGCGCCTTACGCCGACCTGATCTGGTGCGAAACCTCGACGCCGAGCCTCGCCGAAGCGCGCCAGTTCGCCGACGCGATCCACGCCAAATTCCCAGGCAAGCTGCTGGCCTACAACTGCTCGCCGAGCTTCAACTGGAAGAAGAATCTGGACGAGCAGACGATCGCGAAATTCCAGAAGGAAATCGCGGCGATGGGCTACAAGTTCCAGTTCATCACGCTCGCCGGCTTCCACGCCCTGAACTACTCGATGTGGAAACTCGCGACCGGGTACAAGGAGCGCCAGATGGCGGCCTATGTCGAACTGCAGGAGCAGGAATTCGCCGACGAGAAACTTGGCTACAGCGCAGCCAAGCATCAGCGCGAAGTCGGCGTCGGTTACTTCGACAAGATCAACGAAGTGATCGCCGGCGGCCACAGCTCGCTCGCCGCCCTGCACGGCTCGACCGAAGAAGAGCAGTTCGAGGCCCCGAAAGCGGCCTGATGCACGCGAATGTGGCGTCGACGAATCGGTCCGCGCCGGAACGAAAACGCCGCCTTTCGGGGCGGCGTTTTCGTTAGGCTCATCGCAACACCTCGGCAGGCACTTTCATGCAAATCGCAGCGCGTCGGATTACCCGTGTCCTCAGTCTGATCGCCTTCCTGATCGTGGCGCGCATCGGCTACGGCTTGGTCGTCGACTATCTTGAGATGGCCGCATGCCTTGGTCGCGGCGGGCAGTACATTGGCGAGTCGTGTGTCGGGGCAAGCGCGGAAGAAGACTGACGCTGCGCAATCGCAATCCGCCCGCTGATCCAGCCGAATAGCCCGCGTCGCAGAGCGGGTCACGGTATGAGAAGTGAAGCTGGGTAACATCGCGGCTCGACTCGGATTGGGGAATGGTCGTGGGCAGACGCGTTGGAAGTCTTTGGTCCGGAATACTGCTGCTGGTCTCGGTCACCGGTGCGCACGCCGCCATTTTCGGTGGTCATCAGGCGGGATTCGAGTCGAAGTATTTCGTACCGCAGGCCGACGCCGAAGCGGCGCGGTTTCTGACCCAGACGACATTCGGGCCGAGTCGCGCGTCGATCGCGCAGTTCCGGTCGTCCACCTATGACGGCTGGCTCGACCAGCAGATCGCGACGCCGCCGACGCTGGCGCGACCGTATCTCGATTTTCTTGCATCGCAGCCGACGCCCGTCAGTATCAGCCAAAACCAGCGCATGGATCGCTGGTTCCATACCGCAGCCTTCGGGCAGGACCAGTTACGCCAGCGCATGGCGTTTGCGTTGTCGCAGATTCTCGTGGTCTCGGATCGCGCCGATGCCCTGAACGGAAACGTGCTCGGTGTCTCCGAGTACTGGGACATCCTCGCCCGCAATGCGTTCGGCAATTACCGGACATTGCTCGAAGAAGTCACGAAGTCGCCAATGATGGGCCGCTATCTGAGCCACTGGCGCAATCGCAAGGCGACTTTGCCCGGTGCTTCAAATCCGAGCGCACCCGACGAGAATTACGCGCGCGAGATCATGCAGTTGTTCACCGTTGGCCTGATAGAACGAAATATCGATTTCACGCCGGTGCTGGCCGGCCCGGACCCGATTCCGACCTACACCCAGACCGACATCACCGAGCTGTCGCGCGTGTTCACCGGCTGGGCTTACAACTGCGGGTCGCTACCGTCTTCCGCCTGCAACACCTACACCGGAATCAACAATGGCCCCGCCGGCTTCACGCCTATGGCCTGCTTTCCGGCGTACGCAGATACCGGTTTGAAGACGATTATCGGCGGCGCGGTCGTCAATGCCGGCCCGATCTGCGGAGTCGGCAGCAACGGCACCATACAGCCCAGCGACCCGAGCGTTGTCGCCGAGTGTCACGCGTATTGCATCAGTCAGATCGAACAGGCGCTCGATTTTCTGTTCAATCATCCGAACACGGCACCGTTCATTTCGCGCCAGTTGATCCAGCGTTTTGTCACCAGTCACCCGTCGCCCGAATACATCGCGCGTGTCGCGACGGTGTTCGACAACAACGGTAGCGGTACGCGCGGTGATCTGGCGGCGGTGATCCGCGCCGTCCTGCTTGACGACGACGCGCGCCTGCCGCCCGCCGATCCCGCTGCGCCTTACGGAAAGTTGCGCGAACCGCTGTTGCGCCTGACGGCTGCATGGCGTGCCTTCGGTGTGACCGCGCCGCCGGCCAATGCCGCTGGCGAAGTGTTGATGGGTATCCGCAACCCGCAGGACAGCTTCATGCAGCGCGCACTCGGTGCACCGACCGTGTTCAATTTCTACGAACCCGACTACTTGCCACCGGGCGATCTGGCCGCAGCCGGCATCTACGCCCCGGAATTCCAGATCGCCAACGAAACCACGGCGATGACCTCGGCGAACGAGCTGTTCAGTCGCGTTTTTTATGGCTACGGCTCCAGCACCGGCACGTTTGCATTGCCGAATCCGGTGGCGTCGGCATATTTGAATGTTGCCGATATGACGCCGCTCGTCAGCGGCGCGAACAGCATCGGTGGGAACGCCTACAACCTGTTCCTGGACGAACTCAATCTGCGGCTGTTCTACGGGACGATGAGTAGCGACACCCGCACGACGCTGCGCAATTTCATGGTGTTCAGCCTGCCCGGCCTGAATGACAACATCAAGGTGCTTTCGACCGTGCACCTCGCCTTGATGTCTCCCGAATTTCTCGTGCAGCGCTGAGGTCATCATGAGCCGCTCAAACGATCGTCGTGATTTTCTGCGTGGCCTCTCCGCCACACTGTTGGCCGGGTCCGCCCAGGCCCTGTTGCCGCAACTCGGTATCGTCGGCAATGCGCTCGCGGCATCGACGCAAGGCAAAGCCTTCGGCAACTACCGTGCGCTGGTCTGCGTCTACCTCGATGGCGGCAACGACTCCTGGAACATGCTGGTGCCGCGCGACAACGCAACGCTGGGTTCCGGATCGTTGTATGACCGCTACCGCGCTGCGCGCGGCGGCGTCTATGACACCGCGGGCATGCCGCCTCAAGGCAATAGCGCGACCGGTCTCGCGCTCGACTTCAACGCGTTGCGCCCGATCACCCCGAATGGCTTCGCCGCCAATTCCTTCGGCATGCATCCGCAGTTTCTCGACTACGCTTTCCCGCAGGTGCCTGGCGGTGCCGTAAATCCGGGTTACCCCGGTCTTGCGAACCTGTTTGGCCAGCAGCGTGTCGCGCTGTTTCCGAATATCGGGACGCTGGTGCAGCCGATCAGCAAACCGACCTACAACGCAACGCCGAAACCGCCGCAGTTGTATTCGCACAGCGACCAGACCACGCAATGGCATCTCGGCCGCACCAATGCAAACCATCCGTACGGTTGGGGCGGCGAATTGGCTTCACGCGTCGCTTCGGGCAATCAATTGACCACGCTCGCACCGTGTATCTCGATTTCGGGCAGTTCGCGCTATCTGGTCGGTGACGGCGTCTTCCCGTATCAGATGTCCACCAGTGGCGCGACCTTGCTCAACAACTATTCGCCGACGGTGGTCGGTCTGCAGTCGGGGCGGCGTGCAGCGCTTGATCTGATGCTGGCGCAAACCTATGCGCATCCGTTTGCGAAAGAGTATGGGCAACTCACGGCGCGCTCGCTGGATTTGTCGGCCACCATTTCGACCGCGCTCACGAACTTCGGCACGGTCGGCACGGTGTATCAACAGTCGTCGGCCACGGCCAATTCGTCGGCGCAAGTCACGGTTGCCGGTGCGACTTACTCAAACTCGCTGCTCGACCAGCTACGCATGGTCGCGCGCATGATCAAGATTTCTCGGCCAGGTTCCGGTGCGGGCATCAATCACGAGCGGCAGATCTATCTGGTGCGTCTTGGCGGCTTCGACACGCACGACACGCAGATGGCCAACACCGGTCAGCCGCTGTTGATGGCGCGACTGAATCAAGCGCTGTCGTGGTTCCGCCAGGCGATGCTCGATATCGGCACCGACAGCGAGGTGACCCTGTTCACGATGAGCGAGTTTGCGCGCACCTTGTCGAGCAACGGCAATGGCTCCGACCACGCGTGGGGCGGTGTGCAGATGGCCATGGGGGGCGCGGTCGCCGGTCGCGCCATGTACGGCACCTTCCCGAGCCAGCAACTGGATGGCCCGGACAGCTTCTCGCGCGGCCAGTTCATCCCGACGACGCCGGTCGACACCTATGCCGCAACGCTGGCGCGCTGGATGGGTGTACCGGACATCGATCTTGAGCAGGTATTTCCGAACCTCGCGAACTTCGCGCCGGACACCCTACCGTTCCTGCCTTGAGTCGGGCCGTCAGCGCGATGTCATACGTCGCGCGCGCCGGCTGCTGCCAGTGTCGATGCCGAACCAGCCGAAAACGGTACTGAGCAGGCGGCTGACGATGCGGGTGGTG
>JAYUXS010000155.1:0-1893 GCA_043752845.1 Lysobacterales bacterium
CGGCCGCGAATGCGTCCGCATTGCCCCTGCTCGGCATGCTGCCGCCGCTGTATCCGGAATGGCTGGGCGACCGCTCATTTCAGGAAACCCATGGCACGCGCTTCGCCTACATCGGCGGCGCGATGGCCAATGGCATCGCCACTGCGCAGATGATCATCGAGCTTGCCAAGGCCGGCGCGATCGGGATGTTCGGCGCAGCGGGTTTGTCACCGGCGCGCGTCGAGACAGCGATTGACACGATCAGCCACGCACTCGATCCACTCGGACTGCCTTGGGGCGCGAACCTGATCCACAGCCCCACCGAGCCGTCGCTTGAGGACGCGATCGTCGATCTGTATCTGCGCCGTGGCGTACGCCGGGTCGAGGCGAGCGCCTTCATGGCGATGTCGCCTTCGATCGTGCGCTACGCGGCGACCGGGTTGCATCGCGATGCCGAGGGCCGCATCCAGCGGCGCAACTGGGTGATCGGCAAAGTCTCACGCGAAGAAGTGGCGCGCCGCTTTCTCGAACCGCCGTCGGCAAAAATTCTCGATGGCCTGGTCAGTGCCGGAAAGCTGAGCCGCACCGAGGCCGATCTTGCGGCGCAGTTGCCGATCGCCGACGACCTCACCTGCGAAGCCGATTCCGGCGGCCACACCGACAACCGTCCGTTGCCGGCCTTGGTGCCGACGATCCTGCGTCTGCGCGACGAGATCGTCGCAAAGCGCGGCGATGCCCGCGTGGTCCGCATCGGTGCCGCCGGTGGTTTGGGCACGCCGGGCAGTGCGGCTTCGGCATTCGCGATGGGTGCGGCCTATGTGCAAACCGGTTCGGTGAACCAGAGTTGCGTCGAAGCCGGCCTGCATCCGCGCGCGCGCGCCATGCTCGCGCAGGCCGCCATGGCCGACGTGATCATGGCGCCGGCCGCCGACATGTTCGAAATGGGTGTGGACGTGCAGGTGTTGAAGCGCGGCTCGCTGTTCGCGCCACGCGCACGCAAGCTCTACGAGTGCTATCGCGCCTATCCGAGCTTCGAAGCGATTCCCGTCGCCGAGCGCGAAAAAATCGAACGCCAGATGTTGCGCAACGACTACGCCAGCGCCTGGGCATCGACGCGCGAGTTCTGGCTGAAGCGCGAACCGACGCAAGTCGAACGCGCAGAACGCGACCCGAAGCATCTGATGGCCCTGGTGTTCCGCGCCTATCTCGGCCTTGCGAGTCGCTGGGCGATCGACGGCAATGAGGATCGCGAGTCCGACTACCAGATCTGGTGTGGACCGGCGATGGGCGCGTTCAACCGTTGGGTCGAAGGCAGCTTCCTCGAACCATCGGAAGCACGCACCGTGGCGCAGGTCGCGCTGAACCTGCTCGAAGGCGCGACTGTCGTCACCCGCGCGCAGCAGTTGCGCAGCTACGGCGTAGCGGTCCCGGCGAGCGCCTTCGATTTTCGCCCACGCCCATTGGGCTGAGTTCTTTGAGGTCACCATGTCATCGCATCGTTCTCTCCAGCAACAACCCATCGCCGTCGTCGGCGTCAGCGCGCTGTTTCCGGGTTCGCAGGATGCGACCGGTTTCTGGAACGACATCCTCAAGGGCCGCGATCTGCTGACCGATGTGCCGGCCAGTCATTGGCGCATCGACGACTACTACGATCCGGATCCGACCGCGCCCGACAAGACCTATGCGCGTCGCGGCGGCTTTCTCGCGCCGGTGGATTTCGACACCCTCGGCTGGGGCATTCCGCCCTCGACCCTGCCAGCGACCGACACCGCACAACTGCTCGCGCTCGTCGTCGCGCAGTCGGTGCTGCAGGATGCGGCGCGCGAAAATTTCGCGACGATGGATCGCTCGCGCATTTCCGTGATCCTCGGCGTCACTTCGGCGCAGGAACTGCTGTTCTCGATGGTGTCGCGC